>NZ_JBFRCY010000187.1:0-10401 GCF_052113305.1 Terriglobus sp. YAF25 | reverse complement strand
GTCGAGAATGCCGATCTGCCCGCCGGGCTTGAGCACGCGTGCGATCTCGCGCAGGCCGGCGTCGTAGTTGGCGAGATTGCGGAAGCCGAATGCGGAGACGACGAGGTCAAAGGAGTTGTCAGGCATCGGCAAGTTGAGAGCATCGGCTTCGATGAAGCAGACGTTGTGTTCGCGATGCTTCTCGATGCCGCGCGTGATCATCTCGTGCGAGAAGTCGATGGCCACCATCTGCTCGGCGGGCGAAGGGCGAAGCGCCAGTAAGGCGGAGGTCATGTCGCCGGTGCCACAGCAGAGCGGTATTGACGATGCGTATCGCCTCGGCCTCACCAAGCATGCCGCGTTCCACGGCGATCAGGGTGGCGGCGATCATGCCCCAGGCAATGGCCTGTCCGTGCAGAAGCTGCTTGTATTTCGTAGCGGCTTCGATCGCGTGGCCCAGGGTGTGGCCGAAGTTGAGGATCATGCGCAGGCCGTTCTCGCGCTCGTCGATGCCGACAACCTCTGCCTTCATCTTCACAGAAGCAGTGACGACCTTTTCAAGGGCTTTAGGATCAGCTTTGAGAATGGCCTTCGACTCCGACTCCATGTAGCGGAAGAGGCGCGGTGTTCGAATGACGCCGGCCTTGACGGACTCCTGCAGGCCGGCACGCAGCTCGGCGGGTGGCAGGGTTTTGAGGATGTCGATATCGATGAAGACACCGAGCGGCTGATGGAAGCTGCCGACGAGGTTTTTGCCGGCGCGCAGATTGACGCCGGTCTTGCCGCCGACCGAGGAGTCCACCTGTGCGAGCAGCGTGGTGGGCACCTGGATGAAGCGGATGCCGCGCATGTAGATAGCCGCGAGGAAACCGGTGATGTCTCCGATCACACCGCCGCCGAGGGCGATGAGCACGGAGTCGCGGTCGGCCTTGTTCTCGGCGAGCTGCTCAAGAAGGCTCTCGACCGCGGCGAAGCGCTTGTGGGATTCGCCGGAGGGATGCAGCAGCACGACCGGCTTCGCGTCCTTGGGGAAGGAGGCGAGGAACTTGCGCTGCCACAGCTTCCAGATCTCGGGAGTGGTGACGACGAAGAGCCGGGTAGCCGGAGAACCGGTGAGTTTGGCGATGCGGCGGGAGAGTGTTGGCAGAAGGCCGCGGCCGATGACGACGTTGTAGTTCGCTGTAGGCGTATTTACTGCGATAACTGGCACAGCTTTATGGTATCGCGATCAGAAGCGTACCCTGTGAGGGTGAGTGCCGCGGAACGTTTTGATTTTGTTGTGGTGGGCGCTGGAATCGCCGGGCTTCGGGCAGCAATGACGCTGGCAAAGGCTGGCAGCGTGCTGGTGGTGACGAAGGAGAAGATGGCCGAGTCGAACACGGCCTATGCGCAAGGCGGCATCGCCGTGGCCATGGGCGGTGCCGAGGACGTCGCCGAGCATCTGGACGACACGGTGATGGCAGGCGACGGCCTGGTGAACCGCGAGGCCGCTCAGGTGCTGGTGGAGCAAGGACCGGCGCGCGTGGAAGAGCTGCTGGCATGGGGCACCGAGTTCGATCGCGAACAGGGCGATCTGATGCGGACGCGCGAAGGGGCGCACTCTCGATCGCGCATTCTGCATGCCCATGGCGACGCCACAGGTTGGGAGATTGCCCGTTCTCTGCTGCGAATGGTGACAGCCAATCCACGCATTGAAGTGCGTGAGTTTGTCACGACGATCGACCTGTTGCGCGCAGATACGGGCCGCGTCTGCGGTGTCGTGCTGGAAGATGCGCAGGGTGAGACGCGCGTAGTGGAGGAGTGTGCGGTGCTGCTGGCCTCCGGCGGCGCGGGACAGGTTTACAGCGATACGACGAATCCCGCCGTGGCGACGGGCGATGGCATTGCGATGGCGTGGCGCGCGGGTGCGGCGATCAGCGATATGGAGTTCTACCAGTTTCATCCCACCGCCTTTTCGCAGGTGGATGCGCCGCGCTTTCTGTTGTCAGAGGCGCTACGTGGTGAGGGAGCCTATCTGCGCAATACTGCGGGCGAGCGTTTCATGTCGCGGTATCACAAGCTGGCAGAGCTTGCGCCCCGCGATGTAGTGGCGCGCGCGATTACGCGCGAGGGCATGACCGGCGAGGTCTATCTCGATATGCGTCATGTACAGAAGGACCTGAAGGCGCGTTTCCCGGGCATATCAACGTTTCTGAGTAGGTATGGGTTTGAGCTGGGACGGGATCTGATTCCCGTACGACCGGCAGCGCACTACCTGATGGGTGGTGTGCGTACGGATACCCATGGGCGAACATCGCTTCCGGGTCTATATGCGGCGGGTGAGTGTGCCTGCACTGGGGTGCATGGAGCGAACCGTTTGGCGAGTAATTCGCTGCTGGAGGGGTTGGTCTTTGGAGCCCTGGCGGCCGAGGCGATGGTCGAAGAGTGTGGTGGTCCCCAGGCTTCAAAGGCGATTGTTCCGACGGCGGTTCAGGCTGGTAGCGATGCGGGAGATGTCGAGGCCTGGATTGCGCATCTGCGTGCGTTGATGTGGGAGAAGGCCGGCTTGCTGCGGGACGCGGAGCGATTGCGCGAGGCGAAGGCTGAGCTTGCAGCGATGGTGTTGCCGGCAGGGAATGCGCGCCGAAGTGTTGAGGCTCGGAACCTGCATGCGATTGCCGTGATGATTGTGATCGCGGCGCTGGCGCGAGAGGAAAGCCGTGGGGCGCATTTCCGGAATGATTTTCCGCAACGGGATGATGTGAAGTTTGGGAAGCACTCGGTGCTTCGCGATGGTGTGGTTGATTTTAAGTAGTTGAGATACATCGGGTGCCCCACATACGCGCCGCGGGGTCCCCGGCCAGCTTGCTGGCTGGGGTGCAAGCTTATGTGGGCATTCGTGCATAGCGCGAATCGTCTTTTTGCTATTTGCAGAACTCAACTCACAACGCGGATCAAGCTCCGCTTGATACACCCACATAAGCTTCGCGTATGTGGGGCACCCTGTCGTACCTTATTTCGACTTGGTCGGTACTCCTCAGGCTGTCGCGTGCTTCTTTGGTAACAGCAGTGAGATCACGACGGTGATGCCAAGCAGGCCGAGGATGATGGCGAGCGAAACCAGAGCGGAGACCTCGATCCAACTTGCCGCGAGCATCTTGAAAGCGGCGAAGCCGAGCACTGCGGCGAGACCGTAGTGTAGGTAGGCGAGCTTCTCGAGAAGGTGCGCCAGCAAGAAGTAAAGGGAGCGCAGACCCATCACCGCCATGACGTTGGAGCTGTAGGCGATGAACGGGTGCCGCGTGATGGAGAGCACCGCGGGGATAGAGTCGAGCGCGAAGACGAAGTCTGTGAAGGCGATAGCGATGAGCGCCAGCGAGAGCATGGTCAGGTGCAGCTTGCCCTGTTCACGCAGGAAGAAGCTTGACTGATTGCTGGAGACGGGAACGATGCGTTCGACCCACTTTGTCCACGCGGGCTTGCCGGGCTTCTTTTCCCCATGTGGCATTAGCAGGCGCACGGCGGCGAAGAGCAGGAAGGCTCCGAAGATGTAGGTGACCCAGGCAAAGTGTTCCAGCAGCTCGATGCCGAGGCCGATAAAGCCTGCGCGCATGACGACTGCTCCGAGGATTCCCCAGAAGAGAACGCGGCGCTGGTGCGGACCTTCGATGTGGAACTCGCGGAAGAGCAGAAGGAAGACGAAGAGGTTATCGACCGACAGCGACTCCTCGATTGCATAGCCGGAGATGAACTCGATGTCGTAAGGGCCGCCCAGGGTGTACCAAACATACCCGGCGAACGCGAGAGCCGCTCCGACCCACATGCATGTCGCCCAGATGGCGCGCGCAGGCGTCTGTTTGCGGCGGAGCATGAGAAACTCGCCGACAAAGAGCAGCAGCAGGAAGACGTGGAAGCCGATCCAGTCGTAGAGAGGGATCTCGTTCATCGGGCCTAGTGATTGCTCTGGTTGATGAGCCGGATCATCTCCACAAACAGGTCTCCGGAGATCTGCAGGCTCGCAGCCGAAATCTTGTCCAGCGTGTCGTCGGCGGTGTGGTGGTATCCGTCGGGATGCATGAAGCTGGAGGGTCCGTAGTTGATGTCGATGATGTCGAGGACAGGCACGCCACGCTGTTTGAAGGGCAGGTGATCATCCTCGACGGCCGACTCGAGTTTGAAGATGGAGTTCGAGTGACCAGTATTCTTCGCCGCCTGCTTGAGCAGATCCGTGAGCCAGGGAGTACTGTTGGTCTCGCGGTTGATGTTCAGGTCCTTATCGGCGCACATATCGGCGAGCAGGAAGGCCTTGATCTTCGGCAGGGTGCCGCTGGCGGCCCACTTCGCGGCGACGTGTTTGGTGCCGTAAAGGGCATCGCGCTGCGTATCCCAGTGGTCACCGACCGCCTCTTCCGCATCGTCGAAGAGCAGCCATACGGAGTAGCCCTCGGGCGGATGAGTGCGGAGGACGTTAGCCATCTCCATGAGGAGGGCGGTGGTGGCTCCGCCGTCATTGGCTCCGACGAAGTCGATGTTGCGCAGCGGATAGTTGGTCTCGTAGTGCGAGGCGAGGACGATGATGCCGTCCTTCTTGCCTGGGAACTTCACAATGAAGTTCTTGCCGGGAAGGTAGCCCGCCGGAGTGCTGGCGGTGAAGGCGTCCTCTTCGAACTGCCCCTTGGCAATCTCAGGAGCGAAAAACTTCTTGATGAAGGCCTCGGCTTTGGTGTGACCTGGCGAGCCCAGCCAGCGCGGTCCGCTGGTGTTGACGTACTGCCGTGTCAGGTCCATGGCGCGTGCGCCACTGAACTTTTGTCCCTGCGCAACGGCGCCGAGAACTGCAATAGAGAGGAGTGCACGGGCTACGAGACGGAGCTTCATGCCTTCTGTGCCTTGGCCTCGCGGCGCTTCGGGTGGACCATGTAAGCAACCAGAATCGAGAGGAAGTACAGCGCCAGCATTGGCGAAGCGAAGAGGCACATGCCGAAGGGATCGGGTGTCGGGCAGATAACCGCCGCGATGACGAAGATGATCATGACGGCGTAGCGCACGTTCTTCCAGAGGAACTTCGCATCGACAATGCCGAAGAGCGCCAGGAAGAAGATCAGCACGGGCAGCTCAAAACAGGCGCCCAGGCCAAGGATCACGGCGAGAAAGAAGTTGGTGTAGTCCTCGATGGTAATGATGGGATTGAATTGCTTGCCGAAGCCAAGGATGAGGACGCGTAGTCCCTCCGGCAGCACCCAGCGATAGCCGAACCATGCGCCGGCGAGGAAGAGACCGACAGTTGACGCCATGAAAGGCGTGACGTACTTCTTTTCGGTCTGGTAGAGACGGGGGCGATGAAGAGCCAAACCTGGTAGAGGATGAATGGAGAAGCGAGGATGGCTCCGCCGTAGAGCGCCGTCTTGAGCGACAGGTTCAGGCCATCGGTCGGGTGGGTGAAGTTGAGCTTCAGGTGCAGGTCGGTCAGTGGCTTCTGCACGATGTCGTAAAGACGCTCGTGGAAGGCATAGGCCACGGCCATGCCGACGACCAGGAAGATGACGGCGCGGATAAGGCGCTTGCGGAGCTCGTCGAGGTGCTCCATCAGGCTCATGCCTGGCAGCTCGGCGCGGTCCGTTACTGCCGCCCGGGCGCGATCGATGACGTCAGCCATGGGTCTCCTGCGTGGTGTGCGTGTGGGCCGGGTCCAGGTGTTGGTCCAGCTCGGACGGGAGGTTGGGGATGGGCTCGGACGGAATGGTCTCGGACCTGACGGTCTCGGACCCAACGGTCTCGACCGGAACAGAATCTACCAGGGCGCTGACAGCATCGGCTTCGGTCTGGGTAGCCGGGTCGGCTGCGGTAGAGGCTTCCGTTTCGGCGGAGCCGGCCGGAGTCGGCAGGCCGGTGGAGGGAGGCATGATGCTCACCTCGCCCTCGGTCGCGATGGGCTTGACGGCTTCGGGGCCTGCTTCCTTGGCCTGCTCGGCGAGTTTCTTGCGTTCCTCGGCCTGCTCGGAGAGGCGTAACTCCTCTTCCATCTGGTACTTAAATTCATTGGAGGCGCGGCGGAACTCGCCCATCAGCTTTCCTAGCTGGCGGGCAAGCTCCGGCAGCTTCTTGGGCCCGAAGAGGAGCAGGGCCAGGAAGAAAAGAAAGACGCTGTCGGCAAAGCTGGGCATCGCTACCAGCCATCATAGCGGAGCGGACCCGATGCTGTAGACTGAGGTTGTTACGGGGCGTTCACCGCCCCGTAAAGAAGCTTGCATCGTAGGGCCGCCCTGGGGCGTCTTATCGATGCAGGCAGTGGTTGCAACATCCCCGTGGGCTGGGCCGAAGGGCAGCGAGTCCACTGCAGCCATCGAAGTAATGCTTTCAACATCCCCGTTGCGCCTTGAGCGTGACTGAAGGCAGGAAGAGAAGTGAGTGTTCTGGAAGAAGTACTGGAAGCGCCGCAGGCCGACGTCTGCTCGCTGGACAACTATCTATCCCAACCCGACCACACCATGGATGCCCGTATCGCGGCCGCACGCAAGATTCTGGGCAAAACCACCATCATCCTGGGGCACCACTACCAGCGCGACGAGGTGATTCGTTTTGCCGATTACACCGGCGACAGCTACAAGCTTTCGAAGGTGGCGGCTGAGACTGACGCGAAGTATTTGATCTTCTGCGGCGTGCACTTCATGGCCGAGAGTGCCGATGTTCTGGGCAAGGGCGGCCAGCAGGTGATTCTGCATTGGGCTGGACGAGATGGTGGTGTGGGATCCGTGGGTGATCGGCGGTGGTGTCTCGCCGGCGAAGCTGAAGGCCGCCAAGGTGATCCTGTGGAAGGGCCACTGCTCAGTGCACCAGCGCTTCCTGCCGCAGCATGTGGACCAGGTGCGGGCGAACTATCCGGGGATTCAGGTGATAGTGCATCCGGAGTGCCGGTGGGAGGTCTGCCAGAAGGCAGACGCTACCGGATCGACCGAGAAGCTGATTGAAGTGATCGAGCGGGCTCCAGAGGGCGCCATGTTCGCCGTGGGAACGGAGATCCACCTGGTAAATCGCATGGCGAAGCTCTTCGAGGGCCGCAAGAAGGTCATCACGCTCGATGATTCAGGCTGCCTTTGCACGACGATGTATCGCATCAGCCCACAGCACCTGGCGTGGGCGCTGGAGAACCTGGTGGAAGGCAACGTCGTCAACCGCATCAAGGTGGACGATGACGTGAAGCACTGGGCCCGCGTCGCGCTGGACCGGATGCTCGAAATCAAAGCTTAAACCAGTTCCTGGTTGGTTCCTGGTTGCTAGATGTGCCGAAGCTCTCGTTGCCCACCCTTCGCTTCGCGAAGGGTGGGGCAACGAGTGTGTTGCCTCGCCCGATTTTCTTTGGTGCGGTAGCGACCATACCGCCGGTGAGATATCAGGAAAGCCGCTGCGGTGTCGCCGGTTCAGCGATAAGATGGTGTCGTATGCGGACTTTTACCCTTTCCGAGGCGCAGACCATGTTGCCGGTGCTGGAGAGCCTGCTGAAGCGGGCGCAAACAGCAGCGCGCCTGGCGGCACAGGTGGAGGGGGAGTTGCAGGACCTCTCGCAGCGGATCTTCCTGTATGGCGGCATGCATGTCGATATCGCTGCTGTGGCCCGCCGCCGCGGACAGCGCGAGAAGGCCATACAGGAAGCCAAGGACACGCTGGCGGAGATCGATGCCATTGGGGTTCAGGTGAAGGATCTGGACACCGGTCTGTTGGATTTTCCCTTCCAGCTTGAGGACCGCGTCGTACTTCTCTGCTGGAAGCAGGGCGAGACCGCAATCACGCACTGGCACACCATGGAAGATGGATTCGCCGGACGAAAGCCGCTGGACGAGCGGTTTACGCGCGGCGAAAAGCTGCAGTAGTTTCCTTTATTCCCATAGAGATATCTAGTTCCTGCACGCTCCGACGTCCGTTTACCGGAGGGCCAGCCGTTTTCCAGGAATAGCGTTTGACAGACGATAAGAATTATCGTTTACTAAGTCTTGATGGAATTCTCTGCAACAACCTTCCGCGAACTGTGCCAGCAACATGGCATCGCGGTGACGCATCAGCGCCAGGTTCTGTTTGAGATCATGCAGGGCATGCACGGGCACCCCTCTCCGGAAGAGGTTTACGCGCGTGTGAAGAAGAAGATTCCTGCCATCAGTTTGGCGACCGTCTACAAAAACATTCATCTGTTTGTGGAGAGCGGTATCTTTCGCGAGGTCAGCATGCACCATGGCACGCTGCGCGTGGAGATGAACAGCCGGCCGCATCATCACATGGTGTGCTCCATGTGCAAGTCGATTTCGGATATCGATGAAGCCGATCTTGGCCTATTGCCTTCTCATCAGAAACTGCCAGGCGGGTTCCTCGTCGAGCGGTACGCGGTGGATGTCATTGGCATCTGCCCGGAGTGCCAGGCAAAGAAGATCAACTAGCAGCCGTATTTGCCGCAGTCGACTACGAAAGTTTTGAAGTTCCGAGTTTCGCGGACCGGTGTGCCGGTCTGTACACGATAACTACACCCCGAGGAGAGACACATGCTTCAGATTGGCGAGAAGTTCCCGAATTATTCCGTGGTAGCCACGGTCAGCCGCGATAAGGACAAGGCCTTTGAGACGATCACCGAGGAGTCCTATCCCGGCAAGTGGAAGCTTTACTTCTTCTGGCCGAAGGATTTCACATTCGTTTGTCCGACCGAGATTGCAGGCTTCGGCAAGCTGAACCAGGAGTTTGAGGATCGTGACTGCCAGATACTGGGCGGCTCGACCGACTCAGAGTTCGTGCACCTGGCATGGCGCAATAATCACGAGGACCTGCGCGACCTGCCTTTCCCGATGCTTGCCGATATCAAGCGTGACCTGTCGGGTCAGCTCGGCATTCTGGATCCGGATGGCGGCGTCTGCCAGCGTGCGACCTTCCTGGTGGATCCGAACAACGTGATCCAGTTTGTGTACGTCACCGCCGGTTCGGTCGGCCGCAATCCGCAGGAAGTGCTGCGTGTTCTGGACGCTCTGCAGACCGACGAGCTCTGCCCCTGCAACTGGCAGAAGGGCGAAGAGACCCTGGCCGTCTAAAACCAAGTTCAACCGAAGAGGTGGCCGCTGCTGGAGTGGCCGCCTTTTCTTGCGCTCGAATGGCGCAGTGAGAGGAGATTTCATGGCACTTGATGATTTGATCGGCAGCCTGCCTGCCTATGCAAAGGACCTGAAGCTGAACTTCAGCTCGCTGGTGCGGCAGAATACGGAGCTGAGCCCCCAGCAGCTTTGGGGTACGGTGGTGAGCACCGCAATCGCGACCCGTAATCCTGAGCTGACGGCGGCGACGATTGAAGAGGCAGCCAAGGTGCTGACCCCACTCGCCCTGGATGCCGCGAAGGCAGCTGCAGCGATCATGGGCATGAACAACATCTACTACCGTTTCCATCACCTCACGGACAACGAGAAGTACGCCACGCTGCCGGCGCGCCTGCGCATGAACGTGCTGCGTACGCATAACGTAGACCACGTCGACTTTGAGCTGTGGTGCCTGGCGGTTTCGGCAGTGAACGCCTGCGGCAAGTGCGTCAGCTCGCACGAGAACGTGGTTCGCCAGAAGGGAATGACGGAAGAGGTGGTGAACGCCGCCATCCGCGTAACCTCAGTGATTCACGCCATCGGTGTAGTGCTGGATGGGGAGAAGGCTTCGCCTACGCCGCAGGCGTAGGCAGTTGCTGGTTGCTAGTTCCTAGTTGAAAAATAAAAGCCCCGTCAAGCGAAGAGCTTGAATGGGGCTTTTGCTTTTTGGGGTCAACTAGGAACCAGCAACCAGCAACTAGTCCTTCTTCTCCGGTTTCCCACCCGGATTCCACATAGGCTGCCAGTTGGTATTAATGAGCCACTCTACGGGCGCTTCCATGGAGGCGATAGCGGTGGTCATGTGTTTGAAGTCGATGGTGGTGATCTCGTCGGTGACCTGGTGGTAGTCGGTGTGGAGGCCGAAGCTGGAGACGGTGTGCGCGATGATGCCTTCGAGCGCCAGGCCGTAGTTGTCGCTGCGCATGAAGAAGTTTTCCTTCGGATGCGGGTCCTGTACGAGGTGGGCGCCGTGCTTCGCGAGCTCCGGTCCAAGGGTGCTGCGTTCAAAGCCGGTAAGCCAGAGGGTACCCTCGGGGACGGCTGAGTCGGAGCGGCCGATCATCTCAAACTCCAGGTTGGCAACGATGCTGGTGAGCGGAATGGGAGGATGGGCGAGGAAGGCCTGGGATCCCAGACCGCCGAACTCCTCGGCACCGAACAGGGCGAAGACGACAGTGCGCTTGGGCGGTTTGGCATGGGCGAGATAGCGGGCGAGGTTGAGCACGGCGGTAGTGCCGGAGGCGTCGTCATCCGCTCCGTTATAAATCGCGTCTCCATTCACGGGCTGTTTGGCGATGCCCAGATGTCCATTCACGGGCTGTTTGGCGATGCCCAGATG
>NZ_JBFRCY010000186.1:0-6677 GCF_052113305.1 Terriglobus sp. YAF25 | reverse complement strand
GACAAAAAACAAAAAAGGCTATTTCGAAGGCTCGATCTTCGTCGCTCTATCGTTGACGAAGGTCACGTCATAGGGCTTGCCCAGGTTGTAGTAATGCACGGTGCGGTCGCCCTTCTTTTGGCTTCCGCTCTGGCTCACCTGGCCTAAAGCCATCATCATCATGTTCTCGCTCATGCCGAGCTTGGCCTCATGTTTGTCGATCGCGGCCCAGTTCTCCACTCCCCAGTGTTTGTAGAGCGTGTGCGGGTCGTCGTAGAAGAACATCTCGTCCAGGTAGAACGTGTACTGGCCGTTTTCGATGTAGCCGACGGTTGCGGCATAGGTCGCTTTGTCGTCCGGATTGGAGAAGACCGCCATGATGGCCGTGCTGTCGGCGGGGATACGCTGCGTCGCAATGACGCTTTTCGGCGGCCGCTGCGTGATCATGTCCTTGATGTCCATCGGCTGCGCACCCAGCAGAGTGCCGGCCTTCTTGCTCCACTGCACCTGTTTGCCGGCGTAGGGGAAGTACTCCATCTGGCCACCGGCGGAGATCCAGACGCGCTTGCCGATCAGGTCCCTGGCGTCCTTCATGGTGCTGGGGTAGAGGTGTTTCAGATGCACCATGTCATCGTCGGTCAGCTTCCACTCGAAGGTGGGTTTCTCAACGACTGCGGTTGCGGCCTGGTGGCGCTGATAGGCGATCATGCCCAGGCGGCCTCCGACAGCGAGGACGACGGCAACGGTACAGCCGATAGCGATCTTCTTCCCGGTCTCCATGCAGAGAAGCTTACTAGAATGCTCTAGCGCATTTCCCTGTTGCTGGGTATCCCGTGAGGGGCGTGCAGCGGCGTTTTCATTGCGGAAAACGCCCATAGATGCGGAAACCCTACATCACCCCCACAAGGAAAATGCTCTATTCCACCGGCTCAGCGACCGTCTGCATCTCGTTGGCGGAGAGCAGTGCCTCGGTCGTCAACTGATCGACATCGCGGAGCGGTTTGAAGAGGATGCTCCATAGCGCCGTGACGGTGACCGATAAAACACCGCCGACGACCACAGCACGCACGGCGCCCAGCCACTGCGCTGTCAGGCCGGACTCGAACTCGCCAAACTCGTTCGACGCCCCCAGGAAGAGCCAGTTCACCGCACTGACGCGGCCGCGCATCTCCGGTGGTGTTGCCATCTGCAGCAGTGACGAGCGGACGACGACGCTGACCATATCGCTCGCGCCTACAACGGCAAGTGCCGCCAGCGAGAGCCAAAGCGACTTCGACAGGCCGAAGAGAATTGTGGCCACACCGTAGATGCCGACACAGGTCAGCATCTTCTTCCCGGCGTCATGCCGGATCGGCCTCACTGTCAACAGCAACGAGACGGTGAGTGCGCCTACCGAGGGTGCGGCGCGCAGCATGCCCAGACCAGCGGGGCCGGCGTGCAGAATCTCCTGCGCGAATATGGGCATCAGCGAGACGGCGCCGCCCAGCAAGACGGCAAAGAGGTCCAGAGAGATGGAGCCCAGCAGCAGCTTTTTGCACCAGAGATAATGCATCCCAGCCAGCACCGTCTTGAGGCTTACGTTCTCCCGTCTGGCGGGTGCACCCTGCGGGTTCACCATGCTGATCAGGATGACGAAGGCGGTGAGTCCCGTAATGGTGAAGCAATAGACAATCGGCGCGCCGCGCAGAAAAGCCAGCGACCCGCTGAGGGGCAGGGTGAACAGAATGCCGCCCAGCGCCGGCCCAGCGACATTGGCGATCTGGAAGAAGGTTGCGCCCCAGGTCACGGCGTTGAAGAAGTCATCCCTGGGCACGAGTTGCGGCACCAGGGCAGAGCTGGCCGGGCCGCTGAAGGCGCGGCCGGTGCCGATCAAAAAGAGAACGCCGTAGATAAACAGGACATTCCTCGTGCCGGTGAGCGCCACCCACAGTAGGGCCGCCGTGCAGACCGCCTGCAGGATGTAGCAGATGCGGATGATGTTGCGGCGGTCGTAGCGGTCGGCGACGTGTCCTGCAAAGAGGGCGAAGAAGATGCCGGGAAGAAAGAGCGCCAGACCGGTGTAGCCGAGGTCGATGGCACGGTGCGTGATCTGGTAGACCTGCCAGGCTACGGCGATGGTCTGCGCTTCGGCGCCCAGAATGCCCACCAGGCGGGCTGACTGATAAAAGCGGAAATTGCGCGAACGAAAGGCGCTGGCTGCCGATCCCAGCCGTTGGGAAGAGTCTGACATTACAGTCCTAATGCTTTCATATCGGCCCTATGGCCGTCATGCTGTGATGTTTTTTCGATATGTCGTAGGACGGACGAGCCGAGGAAATAGTACGCACCGTATCTGCCGCCGCTTTGTGAATAGAAGATTTATGCTGGAGGCATCCGTACCGCTCATGAAGGAGCAATGCCCGTTGACTTTCCGGTCGATCGCTGCCGCCGTATCTCTGTTTTCGCTCGCTCTTCCCTTTGAAGTTGTTGCATTGCAGGCGCAGTCGCCGGAGCCGGTGCGTGCCCGCCATGGCATGGTGGTCAGCATTCAGCACGATGCCTCCGACGCCGGTCTGGACATGTTGAAACAGGGCGGGAATGCCGTAGATGCGGCCGTGGCTGTCGGCTTTGCTCTTGCGGTGGTTTTCCCGCAGGCCGGAAACATCGGCGGCGGCGGCTTCATGCTCATCCGGGACAAGCATGGCAAGACACACTTTCTGGACTATCGAGAGAAGGCTCCGGCGGCCGCCTGGGACAACATGTATCTCGACGAGAAGGGTAACGTCATTCCGCGCATGTCGATCACCGGCTACAAGGCCAGCGGCGTGCCAGGAACAGTCGCCGGGCTTACCTATGCGGAACAGCACTTCGGTAAGCTCGGCCTGGCGAAGGTCATGGCGCCCGCCATCCGTCTGGCGGAAGAAGGCTTTACTTTCAGCGATGAGGAGGTTGGTACGCTGCATAGCGCCAACCTGGCGAAGTTCCCAACATCGCACCGCATCTATCAGCGCGACGGCAACTTCTATACACCCGGCGAAGTATTCAAACAGCCGGAGCTGGCGGCCACGCTGCGCCGCATCGCCGCCGATCCCACTGAGTTCTACAAGGGGAAGATGGCGCAGCAGATCGCCGACTTCGAGGCGAAGAACGGCGGTCTGATCACCGCCGCCGATCTGGCAGCCTATGAAGTGAAAGATCGCAAGCCCATCGAGGGTAACTATCACGGCTACCACATCATCACCTCGCCTCCGCCGAGCTCGGGCGGCATTGTGCTGCTGGAGTCGCTGGGCATTCTTACCGGCTATGACCTGCCGAAGTTCGGCTCCGACCGTAGTGCGGCGCAGGTCAACCTGATCATCGAAGCGTATCGCCGCGCCTTCATGGACCGCGGGGACTATCTCGGCGATCCCGACTTCATGAAGATGCCACTGAAAGAGATGGCCAATCCGAAGTATCACGAGGCCTGGCGCAAGACCCTCGCCGTCGGCAAGCCCACCCCATCGAAGGACCTGGTGCGTCCTGCAGGCTTCATGCCTCCCGCACCCACGGTTCCGCCGGCAAAGGAGTCGACCGAGACCACGCACTTCTCCGTGATGGATTCCGACGGCATGGCGGTGTCCAATACCTACACGCTGAACTTTCTCTTTGGCTCTTCTGTTACTGTCGATGGTCTTGGTTTCCTGCTCAACGATGAGATGGACGACTTCGCCTCTAAGATGGGCGTGCCTAATGGCTTCGGGCTGATTCAAGGTCCGGCAAACGCGATTGCTCCCGGCAAGCGTCCACTCTCGGCCATGACGCCCACCATTGTGACGACGAAGAATCACTGGTACCGCAAGGGCAAGGTACGTTTCGTGCTTGGCTCACCCGGTGGCCCCACCATCATCTCGACGGTGGCCAACAACATCATCTCTATTCTCGACAATCATCTGAACGTACAGCAGGCGGCAGACGCACCGCGCTTCCATCACCAGTACCTTCCCGATGAACTAAGCGTGGAGAAGAAGTTCCCACTCGACGTGGTGGAGCAGTTGAAAGCGATGGGTTACACCATCAAACGTTCCGGCGAGTTCGATGAGAAGAACCCAGGCGTCTGGGGTGACAGCGAGTTGATCGCTGTTGATCCAAAGACGGGAGAGCTGCTCGGTGGACACGATGGGCGGAGGCACTATGGCAAAGCAGCAGGATATTGAGAAGAGTTAAAAGTTAAAGGTTGAAAGTTAAAGCGTTAAGGCATGGGTAGCAAGAACTTTGTTCTTCACCCATGCCTTCGCTTTTTCGCTCGATGTGGCAATGCATTTTGCCTCACCCGCGCGTTAACGCTTTGACTTTTAACTTGCAACTTTTAACTCTTCAATCCATTCCTTGATGTTGGCTCCAATCACATCCGGATGATCTTCCTGGAGATAGTGAAGGCCCGAGCGAAGCTGGACGACTTCGCAGTTCTTCAGGTTCTTCGTGAAGCCTTCTGCGAATGCCGGTGAGATCAACGCGCCTGGATTGCCCACAAACAACAGCTTCGGATAGGTTGATTCGGCGAGTGCTTGGTGTGCTTCTTCCATCGTGGCGTATACATCGCTGGGAGTTCCGGCGATGGGCAGCTCGTTAGGAAAACGCCAGGTGGGGCGGCGTGATTCCGGTGTCGGAAAGGGAGCGCGGTAGACCTCCATCTCTTCTTCGGTGAACTTCCGCATGGTTGCTGCCGGAAGTACGCGTTCGATAAAGACGTTGTTCTCCAGGATCATCTCTTCACCCACACCTGGTGTTCTGAGGCGTTTGAAGGTGTCGATCTGCTCCGGATGGAAGTCGTTCCAGGTGGGCATGGGGCGAATGAACTCCATGAATGCAAGCCCGCGCACAAACTCCGGTTTACGTGCGGCAAGATGGAAGGCAAGAGCCGTGCCCCAGTCCTGCGCGACGAGATACGCCGATGTGATGTTCATCCGTTCAAGAAATGCATCGAGATAGCGGGCATGATCCGCAAAGCGATATTCGATTGCGGGCTTGCCCGACTGCCCAAAGCCGATCAGGTCCGGAGCGATGCAATGCGCTACCGGAGCGACGAGCGGAATAATGTTGCGCCAGATATACGACGATGTCGGGTTCCCATGGAGGAACAGAGCCACTGGAGCTCCAGGAGTTCCTGCTTCGCGGTAGGCCATGGTCGAGCCCAGAACCTCGACCTGAGACAGCATCACATCACTCAGTACGTTCATCGTTGCTCCTTGAACACGGTTTGAAAGATGATCTTGCGGAAGCGCTCCAGCGCCGCCGGTCCACGCTCAACCTTCATGCGAAGAATGGCTCCCTCCCACGACGAAAGAAGAAACTCAGCCAGGTCAACTGGATCAAAGGTGTTGTCGATCTCTCCGGTCGCCTGTGCCTCGGCGATGCAGGCGGCAAAGGGGATCCGCCACTCCTCGAAGATCTCCTCCAGGCGTTGGCGCAGGGGCTTGCTGTGCGAGACCGTCTCCAGGCTGAAATCGCCGATCAGGCATCCACGGCCCCACTTATCTGCGGCCAGCACGTCGCTGATGATCTCCAGGTAACGCTCCAGCCGCTGCCGCGGGGAAAGCGTCTTGTCACCCAGCGATCGCTGGATGTGCCCCTGCAGGTTCTCGAAGTAGCGGTCAAGGACCTCCTGGGCAAAGGCTTCCTTCGAACGAAAGTGGTTGGTAAACGATCCATGCGGAGCTCCGGCCGCTTCACAGATGTCGCGGACCGAAGCCCCCTGATACCCGGCTTTGAACATCACCTTCAGACCGGCCTTGAGAATGTCCTCACGAAGAGAAGGGCGCATGACAATTCAATACGCTTGTGCGTATTGAATTGTCAATGTTGAAATTTGCCGTTGCCACCTACATTTACTTGGGCCCCTCCGGCCTATGGATGGCTCATCGGTAATTCTCTAGCGCAATCAGCGATCGAGTGCGTCTTTCGCTGCCTTGCTAATGGCGCGCCGAATGGCTCGCCCAGCCATTGAGGACCACATGATCGAATTTCCGCAAAGCCACATCGTCCTCTTGTAGGCTGTCAGCACCTCCGCCTTCACCCCCGCTGGTAGTGGGTGGGCAGCTAGCCTTGGCATGACGGTGAAGCCTCCGCCTTGCCCCACCATGCCCACGACCGTCGAGTCRTCCTGTACAGATACTTTGTGCTTCGGCCGGTATCCCAGGGCAGAAAGAATTTCAGGAACACACGAGGAGCAGTTCTCATTCCACAAAATGATCCGGTCCATCGCTGCCTGTCTACCTTTCTCGGGACGTATCAAAAGGTAGTAGTCGAAGCCCAGTACACATGACCGCAGGGAGGCTGGTGGCCTGCCGGTTGTGATACCAAAGTCCGCGTTCCCCTGGACTACCTGCTCCCCTACACCGCCGCCAACTTCGCGCACGATCTGAATGGAGACGTCGAGGTCGGGATTCCGGGACAACAATCCGTTGAGGGCAGGCGGCAGCAATTGGCTGATTGCACTCCGGAAACCCGCAATGCGGATGCTGCCGGACATGGACGCACCTCGGCCTGCCAGCTTCCCCTCAACGGCAGCAAGGGCGTGATGGGCCTGTCGCAGCAAAGGACGCAGGCGCTGCAGTTCTTTGCCTGGAACACAACCGCTCCGTCCGCGAACGACCAACTCGAAGCCATATCGTTCCTCCAACGCAACGATTGCTTTGGAGACAGCCGACTGGGTGATACCAAGATCGGCTGCAACGCTGGTG
>NZ_JBFRCY010000185.1:0-6685 GCF_052113305.1 Terriglobus sp. YAF25 | reverse complement strand
GCTTTCCTGAGAGAAGCTCACTTCCCTTTTGATAGGCATAGCTCGCCTGCTGCTTGTCCTTCGAATAGTTCAGGAAGTAGTGGACCGGATGTCCGTTCTGCAGGATTCCGCTACGGACAATCAAAGGAAAATGAGAGCCAGGCAGCGACTCAACCCCGGCTCGTTTCGCAGCATCTCCAAGAATCTTTTCAGCCATCGCATCCGTCGGCATGAATCCCAGATATGTGACTTCACCCTTGCCATAGCTGTTGCGCGTTACGGCGGCGTACGCGGGCCACGACGAGTGCTTGTAGCGAGCAAGGACGGTTGCGGTGGTAGGTTTCAGGAACTCCATCCACCAGCGGGCCTTATTGTCCTGCTCTCCGACACCGAACGGATCACCATCCAACGTGACACCCTCCGGAATTGCGAACTCGCTGTATTTCACGCCTGCTGCCTCAGAGATTCCACCAGGCTGTGAGGCGTAGCGCACCTTCGTGTTCTCGTCGGAAAAACCGCTCTTGAAGGTGTAGACGAGGTGACCTCCGGCTTTGGCGTAGCCATTCAACTTCGCGATCTCCGCATCACTGGCCGAGTACAGCGCGGGCACAAGGATCAATTTGTAGTCGCTCAGCGGGACGGTCGACGACGGAGAGATGAGATCCACCTCTACGTTCATGCGGTAGAGCGAGTCGTAGAGAGAACGAAGCACCTGGTTGTAGCCGATGCCGCCGTCGGTATTGATGCGGAATGCGTCGAAGCCATCGAGCGCCGTATTGCTCACATATACCGCAACCTGATTGTGCTTCTTCATATTGACGAGCTTGCTTCCGAGCCGCTGTAGATCGGCGCCGATGGTCTTTGCTTCGTCGTAGGTCGGGTTGGGCTGGTAGTCCTGCGTGAGCACTCCTCTCCAATAGGTTTCGATCCCATTGGCAGTTGTGGCCCAGTGCCAGTACTCCACCATGTTGGCGCCGGAGGCGATGTGGCTGAAGGCCTGCAAACGAAGCTGGCCGGGATAAGGTGTCCAATTCGGAAACCCCTGCGCCTCGGTCTCCATAAGAAGGAAGTTCTTCCCGTTCTTCATGGAGCGGGCAACATCGCCGCCAAACGCAATCCCCGTGCCGGTGAGCTTGTCCTGGCTCGGGTAGTAGATGTCGATACCGGCGACATCGAGCGCTTTGGCGGCCTCCCAATGGTTCACTTCGGGTTGGACGCCATAGGAGTAACCCTGCCAGCTTAGATCGAAGTTCTGCGTGATGAACTGCCCCGGCCGGTAATGTGCGCGCACCAGTCCAGCCTGCCAGGCAAGGTACTCCGTTACCAAACCCCGCTGAAATTCTGAAAATGCATTCGACAGGCTGGCGTTAATCGAAGCATCTACCGAGGGAAAGTCCTCCCAGCGGTTGATGCGATTGCTCCAGTAATCGAGACCGAAGGCATGGTTGACCCCGTCCAGGCTCGGGAACTTACGCTGCATCTCCTTGACGAACGCCGCCTGCACATTCGCTCCGGTATTGCCGTATGCCTTCGTTTCATTGTCGACCTGGTACCCGATGACCGCCGGGTTGTCCTTAACGTGGTCCACCAGCGCAACAATCACCCGCTCGGCCGCTCGCCGGAACTCGGGATTGGTGATGTCCATATTCTGGCGGGGGCCATAGTGGGCCTGCCCCTCGCGGCGGACGACCAGGATCTCCGGGTGCTGGCGAGCCAGCCATGTCGGAATCGCATAGGTCGGCGTTCCGATGATGACCTTGATCCCGTTTCGTTGCATGGCGGCAAGTGTGCGATCGATGTGAGAGAAGTCGAAGACGCCGGGCTGGGGTTCCAGGGTGCCCCAGGTAGACTCCGCGATGCGGACGACCGTAATGCCGGCCGCCTTCATCATCCGAGCATCTTCTTCGACGCGGTCGACCGGGGTGTATTCGTCGTAATAGGCGACGCCAAAGAGGATCGTATCCGGCAGCTGAGCAATCGCCCGGGAAGCATGCAAGCCAGCCAGTACTAGAAGGGCGATCTTGCCGATTGAACCAAGTAAACGTTTACTTCCGATCATCTGGGTCTCCACTTTCCGGTTGCTGTTGCCGCCGTACCATCACACCAAATGAATGGCAGATGTGGCAAGCCTTTTGAAATCAGCTCCATCGGGCTCGCTTTCCCGCACAATGACAAAGCAAAAACAAGTCGCCCACACAGTTACAAATCGCTGACATGCAGGTGACATTGCCATGAGACGGGGTCTCTATCGTTTTTCTTGAACGAGGTATCCGAAACTGGCACGCTCCCGCAAAATCGTCTTCTTCTTCCCGTCGTTCGCCAGTACGGAAGCGACGGCGCCGTTAGGTATTCTTGCCGTTTCGACACCTCTGGAACGTGCCGGCTATCAGATCTGTCTGATCGATTCGACGATCACGCCTGACTTCCAGAAACGGGTTCTCGAAGAGGTAAAGGACGCCCTCTGCCTGGCCGTCTCCCTGGTCACTGGACCAATGATCCGGGAGACCGTCGCCATTGCCAGAGCCGTGAAAGAGTGGAAACCTGACTTCCCCATCGTCCTGGGCGGATGGCATCCGTCGCTGTTGCCACAGCAGACGCTCGAGGCTGCCTGCGTGGATTACGTCGTCCGCGGACAGGGCGAAGACGCAATGCTGGAGCTGGTGCAGCACCTCAGCAGTGGATCGGCACCGGATCTGATCGCAGGTATTGGTTTCAAGCGGGACGGCCGCATCATCTTTACTCCCGAGAGACCGCTACGCCCCCTCGTCGAGATGCCGCCAAAGGCCTACCACCTGGCCGACTTCGATGCCTACGAGCGCTCCTGTGGCCGCCGCTGGGCGATGTATACCTCCAGCCTTGCCTGCCCATTCAACTGCGCCTATTGCACCAACGGCGGCGTCTACGGAAGAAAGTGGAACGCCCTCCCCCCGGAACAATTTGTCGAAGAGACCGTCGATCTAAGCCGGCGCTATGAGCTGGAGATGATCTGGGTGGTCGACGACAACTTCCTCGTCGATCTGGATCGCGCACGAGGCATCGCCGAGGGCCTGGTCCGCGAGAATTCGCATTACACCTGGAGCATCCAGGCGACGACGAATCTGGTAGCAAGGCTGTCACTGGAAGACATGCGTTTGCTGCGCCGCGCTGGACTGCGGCAGGTATGCCAGGGCGTCGACTCAGGATCGCCCGCGATCCTAAAGGCGATGAACAAGGACTTCCAGGACTTCGAGTCGATCTACGAGAGCGCAGCGCGTTGCCTGGAGGCAGGCATCCGTCCCTCCTTCAACATCATCTTCGCCTTCCCTGGCGAAGGAGCGAAGGAGCGCCGCGAGACTGTCGAATTCATGCTCGACGTTTGCCGCAAGTTTCCGGGAGCGGAGTTCTGGACGAACATCTTCACGCCTTACCCGGGCTCGCCGATTTTCAAGCGCACGGCTGAGATTGGCATTGAGCCGCCGACCACTCTGGAAGGCTGGGCGGACTTCTTTCCCCGCTACACGGAACTTCCCTGGCTGAAGGGCGAGGACCATAAGCGGCTTCAGGATACCCGCGAGTACCTGCGCCTGGCCTTCAACCGTATTCCCATCGCCGCCGACACGCGTCCGCCGATCATCCGGCTGGCCCAGAAGGCAATCTCCTTACCGGCCCGCTGGCGTCTGGATCACGATGCGTACCGTTTCCCGGTCGATATCTGGCTGAACAACAAGCTGAAGAAGCGGATCCCTAAAGGAAAGCCGGCCGTGGATGCCAAGCGCCTTGCGCGTACCCCGGCGGAGGCAGCGGCATGCTGAACGTGCTGCCAGCCAGCGCCATCCGGCCGGCTCCGGCGCACAGTTCACCACGCCCATCGCCCGGCCGAAACAAGGTCGTTCTGTTTTATCCGCCCTATGACGGTCCGCCGCTCGGGGCACCACTCTGTCTTCTGGCGCTCGCCGGAGTTCTGCGTGATGCAGGTTTCAGAGTCAGTATTATCGACGCCTGCATTCATAAGGACTACCTGCAGCGCATCGTGGCGGAGAGTGCCGACGCTGTCTGCGTCGGGATCTCCGTGCTGACCGGACCGATGATTCGCGGAGCTATCTCCGCGGCAAAGGCTCTGAAGGCTTCTCGCCCCGAACTTCCGGTGGTATTTGGCGGGTGGCATCCCTCGCTGGAACCGGCACAGACCGTACGCGAAGCGTACGTAGATGTCGTTGTACGCGGACAGGGTGAGCTAACCATGCTGGAGCTTGCCCAAGCCTACACCAACGGTAGTTCGGTTGGCCCGATCGCAGGCATCCACTGGAAGCAGGATGGCGAGATCATCGAGAATCCCGAGCGCACCGTCGCTCCCATCGGCAGCTTCGCGGCGCCCGCCTACGACCTGGCGGACTTCGATGCCTATGAGCCGCTCAATGGGCATCGCAAGCTGGCCTACGCCACCAGCGTTGGCTGCCCGTACGCATGTAACTACTGCACCGACATGGTGGTATACCGGCGACGCTTCAATGCCTACGACGCGGACCGGGTGGTGGGTGAGCTCGTCGATCTGGTTCGCACGTACCGGATCGACGAGGTTGCCCTGCTCGACTCGAACTTTCCCGTGGACGTAAAGCGGGCTCTCGCGATTGCACGCGGGATCGTGAACTCCGGAGTTCGCTTCCAGTGGACCTTCCAGGCCTCGACCGATTTCCTCTGCCGCATGACCCAGGACGAGGTACAGCTCCTGGCCGACAGCGGCGTAAAGGTGATGGGCTTCGGTACTGAGTCAACCGCTCAGCGTGTCCTCAAGCTGATGAACAAGCGCCACCAGCGTGTCGACGAAATGTACGAGACGGCACGCAAAGCGCACGTCTCCGGCATCAAGATTAACTTCAACCTTATATTCGGCTATCCCGGGGAAACAGAAGAAGATAGGGTACTTACCTTCCAGACAATGAGCGACATCGTGGAACAGTACAACAATGTCCAGTTCTCTCCAAATTTGTTTACCCCCTATCCCGGCATCCCCATTTGGCCGCAACTTCGCGAGCTGGGAGTGAGGGCGCCGCAGACCCTGGAGGAGTGGATCAAGCTGCCGCTCAGCGTCAATGCCCTGCCATGGCTGCAGGGAGAGGAACTCGAACGCCTGAGGCGGATGACGGACTATTTCCTGCTGAACGGTAAGGTTCACCGCCGACATGACAAGGAGCCCTTGAAGACTGCTGTCCTTCGCCAGCTATTCAAACGCACCGTAAGCTGGCGCGTCCGCTCAAGCCATTACGGCTTTCCCTGGGAGCTCTGGGCTTCCAGACTTTCTGGACCACTTGCATCCCGCAGATCGTTGGTGACCGGCCAGGAACTTCCTGACCAGGCAGCCGCGTGTTAGCACGGAGTCCCCACGATGACAGACATACTTCTTACTCACTCCTATCACCTGGCGAACGATCCGAAGCAACTGCGGAAGATGCAGCCCTATGCCCCGCTGGGCACGCTCTACGCCGCGGCGGCACTCCGGGATTCCGGAGTGCCGGTAACGGTCTTTGATACCACCCTGCAGAATCCTCTCCACAGCCTGAAGTCGATGCTTCAGCTGGAAAATCCAAAAATTCTAGTGATTTACGAGGATGACTTCAACTTTCTCTCTAAGATGTGTCTGCTTTCCATGCGTCAGACGGCAGAACAGATCGCACGGCTGGGGAAGGCGGCAGGGGCGGTCGTCGTCGCACATGGTTCCGACGAGACTGACTTCGCGGAAGAGTACCTGAAGGCCGGCGTGGACTACATCCTGACGGGAGAGGCAGAGAACACGCTCACGGAGTTGTGCCAGGCCATCCTTGCGGGCCAGGATCCATCTGGAGTCCCAGGCTTGATCTGGAAGGATACGGCAGGTTCGCTTCATCGCAGCGGCAGCAGCCCGGTTCGTAATACCGACTGGTCGAAGATGCCGCTGCCGGCGCGTGACCTCATTGACATGAGCCTCTACCGCGATGCCTGGACCGAAGCTCATGGGCACTTCTCTGCGAATGTCGTCGCCAGCCGGGGTTGCCCCTATTCCTGCAACTGGTGCGCGAAGCCAATCTCCGGCAACAAGTACCAGCTTCGCCCCGCCGCCGATGTCGCACAGGAGCTGCGTGATCTGAAGCAGCATCACGGTGCCAAACACATCTGGTTCAGCGACGATATCTTCGCCCTCAACCGGCACTGGCTGCAGGACTTCGCCCAGTGGGTACACACCTACGATGCCGTCATTCCTTACAAGATCCAGGCGAGAGCCGACCTCCTGCGGGAGGATGTCGTTTCCCTGCTGGCTGAAAGCGGATGTGACGAGGTCTGGATGGGCGTTGAATCGGGATCGCAGAAGGTTCTGGATGCGATGGACAAACGTCTTCACGTCGCGGATGTAGTCGCGGCAAGGACCCATCTTCGCGCTGCCGGCATCAAGGCATGTTTCTTCCTGCAGCTTGGCTATCCCGGGGAGGGTTGGCAGGAGTTGCTGGAGACACTTGCCCTGGTTCGGACCACGCGCCCGGATGACATCGGTGTCAGCATCTCGTATCCCCTGCCCGGAACGGTCTTCTACGAGCGTGTCCAGGCCGAGCTTGTGGCAAAGCGTAACTGGAAGGACAGTGACGATCTGTGTGTCATGTTCTCCGGCGCCTACTCCGACAGCTTCTATCGCACGATCCGCGATGCGCTGCACCTCGAAGTCCGCGGATGGAGCAGCGGTTCGGCCAATGAGCAGGAG
>NZ_JBFRCY010000184.1:0-11746 GCF_052113305.1 Terriglobus sp. YAF25 | reverse complement strand
GTCTATCTCAGCAAAGACAAAGCCGTGATGACACGCGGCAAGGAGGTCTTTGCGGAACGTTGCGCGCGGTGCCACTCCAGCAAGCTGCCCGATTCTCCGAATGCCGTGAGCCTGCAGGGATGCGCAGGGAAGAACTATCTCGATTGCTGGAACAAATACTGGACGTGGACCAAGACGCCGGAATTCAAGAAGGCAATGCGGGATATTGTGCTGCGAGATGACTTCCTGAACGATAACTTCCTCTCTACGGACGCCAGGATACCGGTCACGCTACTTAAGACCAACGCGTGCAGTCCGCTGGCAACGAACGGTCTTGGTGGCAATATCTGGGATAACTTCACGTCGCAGAGTTACAAGGACCTGCCTTCCGTCGGCTCGATCGATGTGCAGGATCCCTACACCGGCAAAACATCGAGTTATCAGATGCCGGCGGGTGGCAGGGGGTACACGCGCGTCCCAAGCTTGATCAGCGTCTGGTCAACGGCGCCATTCCTGCTGAACAACACGGTCGGGAACAACTCAAACTACTATCGCATTGGGCCAAGCCCCGATCCTGGAGTCGATGAGCGCATGAAGGAGTTCAACGATGCGATTCATCAGCTCCTGTGGCCTGAGACAAGGGAGAAGGACAGCGTTCTCCCAGACAAGCTTGCGGGGGCTGTGGATCGCACGACGCAACGCTCCTATCTGACAGCAGGCGCGGGTTATCTGCCGGAGCCGTTCTCCAGCCACCCAGAGGTCGCGCATGCGCTGGCGCCATGGCTCTTTGGTAAGGACGGCGTCCAGCTCGGTCCCATCCCTGCTGGGACGCCTGTTAGCCTGCTTGCAAGCCTGAACCTGATGAGTGACAACAGCAGCAGCTGGGATCGTTTTGAACACAATCTCCAGGCAATCCGGTTGGTGCTCAAGATCAAGTCAGACCTGAAGAAGATCGGCGACGGCGCCAGCGATGCGGAGATCAATCACATCTTCGCGAGCGTTGAGCCGGATCTGATCAAGTTCAACAAGTGCCCTGACTTCGTTGTGAACAAGGGACACTACTTCGGCACAGATATGTTGACGGGCGAGGGCGAGCCAGGACTTTCGGATGATGATAAGCGAGCGCTGATCGAGTTCCTCAAGACCTTCTAGAGAAGGTCTTGAGGATCGCGAAAGAGCCTATGCCTGCAAAAGGACGCGGCCGAAGGGGCGATCTTCGAGCAGAAAGCGTAAGGCTTCGGCTGCCTCCTGTAAGGGGAAAGTGCGTTTTACCATTGGCACCAGCTTGCCTGCGGCGAACAGAGGCTCCATGGTGTCCCACGCCTTTTGCCAGGCTTCGGGAGAATACGACATCAATGACAGGCTGAGCAGTGAGGCTCTCTTCCAAATCAGGTCGGTGACGTCGATCGTGCTCTTCTGGCCACCTGAGTAGCCAAGTGTGACTGCTGTTCCCGATAGGGCGAGCGTTCCCAGCGCTTCACTCAGAACTGTGCCGCCAACGCCATCGATGATGACGTCCACGCCTTTTCCCTCAGTAATGCGTCTGACTCCATCCCGCAGCGTTTCCTGTGACAGGTCGATCACTTCTGCGAAGCCAAGCTCGGCAGCCTCACGGGCTTTTGAAGAGGAAGAGCTGGTAGAGATTGCATGAGCTGCTCCGCGGGCTCGTGCCAATTGCGTGACGGCATTTCCTACCGAGCCTCCGATTCCGGGCGCCAGCACGCTTTTCCCGGGAGCAAATCCTGCCTTCTCCAGGGCAAGCTGGGCGGTCAGATAGGCAACCGGCAAACCAGCGGCCGCCGCCAGATCGACGCCTTCCGGAACGCGGCGCAGATGATCGCGATGTACCACCGACCACTCACTGTAGGTGCCATCGCGAAGCACTCCGTAGGGGCCAAAGAACATCACCGGTGTCCCTTCCGGGAACGCAGCATCGCCTGTGGACGCAACCACGCCGGAGCCTTCGTTGCCCAGCACAAGCGGCGCTCTGGCTTTCGGATAATGGCCGCTCAGGATGGTGTAGTCCAGAGGAGTGACCCCGGCCGCAGCCATGCGCACCAGCACTTCGTTTTCACCGGGAACAGGCTTGTCCCTCTGGATAAGTTTTAACGAGCTGTAACCTTCGAACCCCTCAGCGACCATCACGCGCATGCCAAATCTCCATCGTGCTTTTTGGCGGACACGATCAATGCAGACTCGCAGCCGCATCGAGATAGATGTCGGCGCCGGGAATTTGACTCAACTCAGCTGAAAGAGATCTTCCAAAAGGGAGAGAGGGCTACCGGTCGCGCGAATAGATGCGATTCCTCGGTAGCCCTCCGGGTAGGTAAGAGACGTTTAAAAGGATTTTCCCTGTTGCTGGGTATTCCGGAAGCGGCGTGAAGCGGCGTTTTCATTGCGGAAAACGCCCATGGATGCGGAAGCCCTACTCTACACCTACAGGGAAAATGCTCTAGTCCCGCTCCCAGAACGGCGGTGGCTCGATGCCAAGCGCACGCAGATAGACATATCCCTGGCCGCGATGATGGATCTCGTTGTCGATCGCATACTGGATGGTGACGATCCCCGGCATTTCCCACTGGCCGAAGGCCTTGTCCACTTCGTAGAAGCGATGCGGAGGAATCTCCGGGAACTTCTTGTCCAGAGCTGCGGTCTGCTCGTCCCACAGGCGCAGAATCTCGCTCTTGGTAGTGGGCTTGTCTCCCTTGTTGAACTCCTCCCATTTGCCGGTGGCGACTCCATCCACGATCGGGACGGCCATGCGGATGAACTCCCACGCCATTTCGGCAAAGGGCCTCATGCCGCCCACTGAAAACTGAAAGAGCTTCTCTTCCGGAAATGCGTCAATCACGCGACGCGTGAGCCGCCGATGTCCTTGCCAGCTCTTGAGCAGGGCGTCTGCAGTCACTACGTTCACGGTTGCTGTCTCGGTTGCCATATCGATTCCTCCAGGTAGCCTATCCAGGCTCAGGAGAAGATTAGCCGGAATTCCCGACAACCTCTGTCGCAAATTAATGCCAAACTGAAAATCGTATGTACGACCCCATCATGCGCGTCCTGACGGTGCTGGAGATTCTGCAGGCGCGCGACCACGTGACTGGGGCAGAGCTGGCCGAGCGTCTGGAGGTCGATCTGCGTACCGTGCAGCGTTATATCGTCCGACTGAAGGACCTGAGTATCCCTATCGAGTCTTCCCGTGGAGTGGGTGGGGCTTACCGTCTTCGGCCGGGCTACCGTTTGCCGCCGCTCCTGCTGACCAATGAGGAAGCCTTTGCGCTCTCCCTGGGGTTGCGCTCGCTCAGCCAGATGGGGCTGTCGGCGTTTGCACCAGCAACCGAGGGTGCGCTCGCCAAGCTGGAGCGTGTCATGCCGCACTCGCTGCGAGACAGCATTCGCACGGTGGAAGATGTGGTGGCTATCGAGCCGGGGCCGTGGGTGGTTTCTACATCCGTGGACTCCCTGATCCGTGCGGCCTCCGCCATTCGTACGCATCGAGAGATTCGCTTCTCGTATCGTTCTCATGACGGAACGGACTCACGCAGGAAGATTCAGCCCTATGCGGTGCTCCACACGGATGGCCGATGGTATCTAATCGGCCACTGCCTGTCGCGCAAAGCGCTGCGTACCTTCCGGTTGGATCGGGTTGAGGAGCTGGAGGTGTCCTCCACCAGCTTCGATCCTCCTGCGCGCTTCGATGCGAAGCAGCATATGCGGGCGCACATGCCATTTGTGCAGTCGGATTACCAGATCGATGTCTGGATCGATATGCCGATCGGGGAGGCGGAGCGGGCGTTTTCTCCCTGGAGGGTCGTGACTGAGGAGCAGGAAGGCGGAACCCGCCTGCGCTGCGGCCGTGATCGTCTGGAGATGGTTGCCGCGATGTTGCTCAGCCTGGGACGCCGGATCGTCGTCCATAGTCCCACGGAACTGCGCGAGGTCTTTCGTCGCCTGGCGCAGCAGGCACTGCAGGCGGCGGAAGATACGGGGCCGTCAGGATCCCGGTAGACGCATCGATCGATTGACCACAGAACTGGGTGCCCCATCCATTGCATCGCAAATGGGTGGGATAGGAATCGATTTTTCTCGTTCTGAGGGAACTCTTTTGCCCGCTCGCGGTAATCATGAATAGCCATGTTCAAGCGATACAGAGTTTCTCGCGATCGTGAATCCGATGCGGCACTGGTTCGAGCTGCCTGTCTCGGCAACGGAGATGCGACCGCGGAGCTATATCAGCGGCATGGAGCCATCGTTTATCGCTTCACCCTGCGCATGTGTGGTGATGCCTCTATGGCCGAAGAGGTTACGCAGGAGGCTTTTATTGCGTTTCTTCGCCATCCTCATCACTYCGAAGCAGAACGAAGCGCATTCTCTACCTGGCTTTGCGGCGTTGCACGCAGGCAGTTGTGGAAGCGCCTGGAGCGCGACGAGCGTTTCGTTGAGCTGGATGACAGGGAAGAGCCTGTTGAAGCGCCATCTTCGGATGCTCCGGATCAATGGCTCAGCCGGAAAGAGGCCGTCGAGATGGTCCGTAAGGGAATTGATGAGCTGCCGTTACTGCYGAAAGAGGTTGTCATTCTCTGTGAGCTGGAAGAGATGACCTATCCGCAGGTCTCTCTCATCCTCGCCGTACCGATAGGCACCGTTCGCTCGCGATTGCATCGCGCTAAAGCCAGGCTCGCCACATTGTTGTCCGAAGTTCCGGCAGGTGCGGAAAAAGGAATACGTCCATGAATCGTTCATTGCAGGAAGCTCTTTCATCTCTGCGTCAGGAGCATCAGGAGATCGGCGCTCCCGATTCGGTGAAACGCGGTCTGGTCGCGCTGGTGGAGGCAGGCGTCGTCTCTGGTAAATCTCCGCAACGTTCATGGTTTCGAGTGGCAGCTTTGGGTGCTGCACTGGCAGCTTGCTCCGCGGTTGGAGTGTTCTATCGATACCATGCGACACCCGCTTTGCACGTACAGCCGGTAACCGTTGCGAGTCTACCGAACACACTCCCAGCAGCCGGAGCTGCTCAAGAGCGTTCAACTCCATCCGCTTCCAAAGGGAAGTCTCCGGCCGCGCATACAAGAACGGGGAAGAGACCAACGACTGCACCTGCAATGAACGACATGAATCCCTTTATCACTCTGCCATCGAGTGAGGGATTGCCTGCGCCATCGATGGCTACGCTCGTCCGCATGCAGATTCGCCGGGATGAGCTTCGGCAGTATGGCTTCGATGTTTCTCCGGCCGTTGCTTCAGAGATGGTTCTGGCGGAGTTTGTCGTGGGCCAGGATGGCCTGTCGCGCGCCGTTCGGTTTGTTCGTTGATTTTCAGCTTAGAAAGGATTACTTCCAATGCAATATCACCGCATCGTCTATACCGTTCTCACCTCGCTAACCATCTCTTTCCTGCCGGCCATCAACATGGCTCAGCAGGCTGAGCGGCATGAACAGGATCGCGCTGTCGAAGTGCTTTCCATTGACAGCAAGCTGATCAAAGGCAAACCATACGTGGCTGATTCCACGACCGAGACGGTTCAAACATTGCCCGATGGCAACCGGATCGTGCGCCATACGGTCAGCAGGTTTTATCGCGACAGCCTCGGCAGAACCCGGCGAGAGCAGACGTTTGGCAACATCGATCCCGCCAATCCTGGTCCTCACGAAGTGAAGGTCTTTATCGATGACCCGGTAGGCAATATGGCTTACGTATTGGATCCGGGGCAGAAAGAAGCGTTGCAACTGCCGCGGTCTCGCAAATTCCTCGATGAACGTGAAGCCCAGAGCAATCCGCCATTACGCAAGCTTCCTCCGCTCGATGAGGCGCGCAGCATTACGCAGCAGGATCTCGGCTCCAAAACGATTGAAGGCGTTCTCTGTAACGGACGTCAGCAGACCATTACGATTCCCGCCGGGCAGGTAGGCAATGAACGGCCTATCGCCATCGTTACCGAGACCTGGTTCGCTACAGGCATCGATACCATCGTTCAGTCGTCCACGAATGATCCCAGGTTCGGCGAGACACGGTATCAGCTGCACAACATTCAGGTTGGCGAGCAGGCAACCTCGTTGTTCCAGGTTCCCTCCGGCTATCGGCTGGAGCAGCCAAGGCAATAACCCTCGAAATAGTTAGAGCCCGGCGTGCTGAAGTGCAATCAGCTCGCCGGGCTTCTGCTTTTTGCCTGCGTTACTAAAGTCGTAAAACCTTCTGCCGACATATAGTTCAAGGTTCCTACTATGCCGGCGATTCGTGGTTCTCAGGCAGCACTGACGCAGCAGCTCTTTGAAGTAGCTCGTCTTCGTGCACTACACGCGACCGGACTATTGGATTCCGAACCGGAAGAAGCCTTCGATGACATACGACGGCTTGCGGCAAAGATGCTGCAGTCGCCCATTGCGACGGTGGCATTCATCGACGATGCTCGCGTGTGGCTGAAATCGGCAGAGGGTATGACCTGTGCGTCAACTCCTCGCAAAGAGTCAATCTGTCACTACACGCTGCTGGCCTTGCGACAGCGGATCGTACAGGTCGACGAGCTAACCCGTACAGCAGATGCCCTCGCGAAAGACCTGCTCTCAAGCAATGAGCGCTTCTGCGCCTTCATGGACCACAGCCCGGTTGCCGCATACATCAAGGACCAGGATGGCCGCATGCGCTTCTATAACCGCAAGGTGGCCGAAACTTTCTGCATTACCCAGCACGATTGGCTCGGGAAATCCGATCACGAGATATGGCCGTCGGAGCTGGCAGATGAGTACCGTGCTGCGGATCTGGCAGTGCTCGCACAGACTGGGTTAGTAGAGGTTGAAGAACGGACACCCGCTCCCCACGGCAGCCATCTCTACTGGAAGTCCTACAAATTTCCCTTTACCGATGCAAACGGCCAGCGCTTCCTGGCAGGTATCGCGATTGATGTAACGCGCGAGAAATGCCGGGAAGCGGAGCTGGAAACTGTTAAAGAGGAGCTGGCGGCAAGGTCCGCAGAGCTGCGGCGGATGACTGTGACCGATGCGTTGACCGGTCTTCCGAACCGCCGAGGCTTCAATCGCTGGCTCGACCAATGTGTCTCTAGTGCTTCGCGCAGCAACCGTCCGCTTTCGATGATGATGATCGACGTCGATCACTTCAGCGTGATCAATGACATCAAGGGGCATCTTGCAGGAGATGCGATGCTGGCCGAACTCAGCAGAGTTCTGCTGACACTTGTCAGTCCATTCGATCATGTCAGCCGTTTGGGAGGAGAAGAGTTCGCCATTCTGCTTCCAGATACAACTGCGAAAGAGGCGCTCGCCCTGGCAGAGAATATCTGTCGTACTATTTCGCAGCAGTCAGGCATGCTGCAGGGAATGACGGTGAGCATCGGTGTTACTCCCTGGACTCCCGAGAAGTCAGGGAATATGTTGATCGAAATTGCCGACGCGAGTCTCCATCGAGCGAAACGTTCTGGAAGGAATCAGGTCATCCTGGGAACCAGTCTCGAAGCTCTACGCAGCGATCTCTCTCCAATTCCATCGGTGCTCGATCAGACTGCCGGTGTTGACACCTTCATCGGTTGAGCAATCGTCGTTCGGCGAAATATATCGCCGTAACTAAATTGCAGTCCAGATATTCCCAGTTTCGCCGATATACCGATTTAAGCTTCCTTTGCTAAAGATACTGTCAGGCTGACGAGTTCGATTCTGAGCTCGCAGCGGACCGCTCCATTATGCGAAGTGGCTTGGCATATATCCCGTACGGAGGGTCGCGTATGCAGGTTATCGAAGGGCAGCTTTTTCTAAGACAGGGTTCCAGGGTCCCATCAGAGACTGTGCGCGATGCGGTCTCATGGAATGCCAAATGGCTTCAGCTTGCGAGGAGTCCGGGAGCTGTCGAACAGCAGGTGAACCGAAGCGGCTGGCATCTCTTCCGGCTCACGGATCAGGTAGGAAAATGGAGCGTCGGAGGCAGCCGCGACGCCGCGTTCCGCCAGGCATTGCAAAGCGCTCTCGCCGGAGTGCCTGCATCGAGAAATATGGCGGAACTCGTTGAGGTCCGGCAGACCTCCTGCTTAGGTTTCTTTCTTTGCCAGATCCGAATGGCAGTGCGGCACACACAGCAGGGCATGATCCTGAGCTTGACGCCAAATGTGGCGATGATCTCTCCAGCGTCAGGGGAAGGAAAGCTTCCTGGCTTTACGGGGCTCACGAAACAGGCGATTGTCTAGCTGCTGGGTCTCCACCCAGTGTGGTGAGTCTAAAGTTCTTGTCGTAAAATTTGTCATCCTGARCGYAGTGAAGGACCTGCTTTTTYAKCGCTTYGGATGGCAAAGCTSTTCATGATTTATGTCGGCGAACTTCTGACTCAGGACACTAGCTTGTCCTCAGCCAGATATTTCGAAACGAAATTTTCACCGAGCCCGGTCCGGCACACTGAAGTCCAATCACTCCGCCGGGCTTCCACTTTGCAGCGTCGTCATCGATCAGGATGGCGACGGTCAGCCCGTTGATCCTCTGGATGACGGTATGTCCGCGCACGATCAGGTGAACGGTATTCCAGTCGCGCGGTTTGAAGAAGCTATTCAGATCTTTTGTCGACGTGAGTTCTCCCAGCAGTTGTGGTGTCTTGCCTGTCTGGGTGTGAACGATCTGGCCGCGTTCTCCGATGATTCCTCGCCCGCCGCCTTCGGCCAGAATGCCAATATTGTTTCCGTCGCGCTGCAGGCTCAGGTCAAACTGTAAGCCGGCGAGATTCCACTTCGGGTCTTGGGGAAATACAGGCGCGCCCGAGCGCGGCGTGACTGGCGGAGGAGGGTAGCTGTGATACTGAATGCCGCTGTCTGCCTGCTCTCCTTCAAGCTTTACTTCCAGTTTGAGCTCAAAGTCAGCCGGCTCAGCTCCGCGATAGATGGCGAAGGTCTGTGGATTGCGCGTGCCTTCCTGAGATGTGTACGCGCCAACCAATGCTCTATCTTTCACCGTCCAGACGGCGGGATTAACATCCCAGCCTTTCAGGCTGATTCCATCAAAGATCTGCGTAAATCCTTCGTGGTCGTTGGGGTCCACATCAACCGGCAGGATACGTGCCGGTCCACGCGTAGGTGCCGTCTGCGGTTGCTGCGAGAGAAGCGCGACGGAGACAGCGAGACAGGTGACGGCAAGCGTGCGTTTCATCACGACCTCTGTAGGGTTTTGGAAGCGCACTTACTCTACAGGGCTGTGACGAAGCTTGAGAAGGCGTGCGCAGGAATACACAAGGTCTTAAACAACAAACGGAACGCCAAGGCGCTCCGTTTGTTGTTTATCCTATCGTTCGCTACCGCAGCACCCAGGCATACAACGTGTCGCCTGCGGCCGCAGTGATGTACTGCAAGCCGTCCAGCTCAAACGTTGTTGGTCCGTTGCTGACTGGAGCATTCAAACCTGAATGCCACAGGATCTCGCCGGTGGTGGAATTGAAGCCAATGAGGTTCGCAGAAGGATCTCCGGTGAAGAGCAGGTTGCCGGCCGTCGTCAGAATGCCGGAGCGGGCGCCGGAGGTGGGCCACTCGTGGTTCCAGCGGACCTTGCCGGTACGGTAGTCCATGGCGCGCAGCGAGGCCGAAGACCACCCACCGCGATCGTTGCCGGCCCAGCCCTCGGGCTTCTTGTTGTTGTCGTAGATGTAGTAGACGCTGTAGGCGTCATACGCCGGAACGTAGAAGAGACCGGTCAGCGGACTGAAGCTCGGCGGGTACCAGTTGGCCGCACCCGCCTGGTTCGGCGCTGTCAGGGTGCCATTCTGTTTTGCGACGACCGCAGGATCGGGAATCGGCTGGCCTTTCTCATTTACACCCTTCGCCCAGTTCTGCTTGGCAAACGGAATGCTGGTGATGGCCTTGCCGTTGGTGCGGTCCAGAAGGAAGTACCATCCGTTACGGCTGGCCTGGGCGAGAAGCTTGCGAGGCTTGCCTTCGATGGTGCCATCGATCAGAACCGGTGTCTGCACGGCATCCCAGTCGTGAGTGTCGTGCGGATTCGGTTGGAAGTACCACACCAGCTTGCCGGTGTCCGGGTTCAGAGCGCAGATAGTGGAGGTAAAGAGATTGTCGCCGGGCCGTGCCGTACCGTTGATGACAGGCTGYGCGTTGCCGGTGCCGAAGTAGTAGAGGTTCAGATCCGGGTCATAGGTGCCGGCCACCCAGGTCATGCCGCCGCTATGCGTCATGGCCTCGTCATTCGGCCAGGTCTTGGCTTCAGGGGTCCCGGGTTCGGGATGCGTGTACCAACGCCACTCCAGAGCTCCGGTATCCGCATTATGTGCTTCCACATAACCAGGAATATCGAAGTCATCGCCGCTGATGCCGACCATCACGTGATTCTTGACGATGACCGGAGCGACGCTGCCGAAGTAGAACTGGTCCGGGTTGCCGATGGAGGAGTGCCATTTCTCCTTACCTGTATGGATGTCGATCGCCACCAGGTTGCAGTCTTCGGTCTCGAAGTAGAGCGTGTCACCCTTGATGGCCGCGCCGCGGTTGCCGATGGTCTCTCCACCTTTGCTGGCCCAGTCAAACTGCCACAGCTTCTGGCCGGTGCGTGCGTCCACGGCCCAGGCGTGGCTGGGTACGGTGAAGTAGATCACGCCGTCGACCATCAGCGGCGTTGCCGAGATGCGCTGTCCGCCGCCGGTGGTGGTGGTGATGCGATAGGTCCAGGCAAGCTGCAGCTTGCCAACGTTCGTGGTATTCAGCTTGCTCAGCTTGCTGAAGCGGCGCCCGCTGTAGTCGCCGTTGTATGTCGGCCATTCAGTCTGCTGCGCCGGCGCCGGCTTTTTGACAGCAGCCGTCTGCGCGGACAGGGGTAGAGAGAGCATGGCCAGAGCGGCCAGAGAGAACAGATGCTTCATGGAATCGTCACCAGGTATGCGGTCAGGTTGTGGATGTCGGCATCGGTGTAGCGGTTCAGCAGCTCCACATGGCCTGCATAGGGATCGGTCGTCTTTACCTTGAGCGCGGCGGTGCGATTGAACGACTGCACGCGGCCGTCTTTGTCCTTCAGGGAGACGGTGAAGTCGTCGATATGCACCAGGTCGCCGGTAATCGTTTTCCCCCCTGTCGTGACTTCAACCTGCGCTTTGCGCTTGGATCCAAAACCTGTATTGGGGAAGAGGAAGCGCTGCTGCAGGGAAGCGACACTCAAACGCTTGGAGATGCCGGCCAGGTCGCCGCTGGGCGAGTGACACTTGTTGCATCCACCGGCCCCATTGAAGTACGCCTCGCCGGCCTTGGCATCGCCGCTCAGCAGGTTCTTGGGCTCGGCGTCGTAGCCGCTACGCAGGATCTTATTGATGGAGAACGAGAGGAAGTTCGAGAGGTCGGCTGCTTGCTTGGCGTCGAGCTCAATCTTGTGGGGAGCGTCCTTCAGGTAGGGGGCAAGCTCCTTGCCTTTCAGGTTCTCGCGGCGATCGTGAAGGACCTTCAGCGAGCGCAGCAGGTCGGGCGCTGCCTGAGTGCCGCGCACATCGTCACCATGGCAGCGTGCGCATTGCTGCCCGTAGATAGCCTTGCCGCGTTCGGCTGCGGCTGGGTCTGTAATCGACCGTGGAAACTGCGCCAGGGCCGGAGTTGCTATGCTGAGGCCCAGGGCAAGCAGCAGTTCGGAACGAGCGAAGAGGTGAAATCTCATCGTTCCTATTTATACTTTGTTCGCACGACCAACAGAAACTGAGATTGGGACTATGAATCGCCGACACTTTTGTCATCTCGCAATGGCCGGTACCGCACTGTCCCTGGCCCTCGCAATGGCCGGTACCGCACTGTCCCTGGCCC
>NZ_JBFRCY010000183.1:0-6720 GCF_052113305.1 Terriglobus sp. YAF25 | reverse complement strand
CGGTTGGCGCTTTTTGTATTAATGATGGGCGTCCTTCTTTCCGCGGTTGGACAACAAAGCCAGAACCGTCAGGGGACGGCAGACCTGGGAATGCAGGATGGTGTTCGCCGTGGCCCAGGCATGAACGCGGCAAGTGCAGGTGATGCGAGTTACCACAACAATGCTGTGCCGCATCGCAAACGTGTTCTGGCCTGGATCGATGTCAGTAATGGCTATCAGCATGACTCCATCTCACATGCAGTCGCGACAATTGAACGATTGGGCTACGAGACTGGAGCGTATGACACCTTCATTCGTTCCGACTCGAAGATGATCACCAAAGGCACGGTGCGTGGCGGCGATGGCCTGCCGCTGTTGTATTCCAAGAATCTGAATGACTATGACGCTATCTTCTTCTTCGGCGTTCGTGAGATTGACCTGACACCCGGACAGAAGGCCGATCTGCTTTCGTTTGTGCATGACGATGGCAAAGGTTTCGTCGCAGCTCACTCCGGAGCAACCGCTTTCTTCTCATGGCCGGAGTTTAGCGAGATGCTGGGCGGCCGATTCGATGAGCATCCATGGGGCATCACCGAGGCTCCAGTAATTGTGGAGGATTCGAAGTTTCCCGGGATGACCAACCTTCCCGGCTCGTTCGGGCACATCGATGAGTACTACCAGATCAAGGATTTCTCACGCAGTAAGGCGCGAGTCCTCCTGCGTCTGGATGTATCGGCACTCGATAAGAATGCACCGCTGGTCCATCACAAGGATGACGACTTCCCGTTGGCGTGGGCGAAGATGTATGGGAAAGGACGCGTCTACTATTCAGCGTTAGGGCACGACCCCAGCAACTGGGATGAGCGGACCGTGCAGGAGATGTATTACCAGGCGATTCTGTGGGCATTGAAGCTTACGGATGCAGATCTGGCTCCTCGGCCAATTCCGGGAGCTCGATAGACGCAATCCCTATGCCAGACCGAGTTGGCGGTAGAGTGACCTGAAGCGGTGGTCTTCGCGAACGTTATCGAAACGCGGGTCGATACTGATGGTTGCCAGCTCGAAGCAGCGGTCCTGAAATGCCTGTGTCAGGCGCTCGAAACCTTCATCCATATGATTCAGCGCAAAGTAGATCAGCGCCAGCTCAAAGGGTGAGATGTAGCGTCGCGTGGAAAGATCGTTCAGATCGCGCAGCAGACGCAGCGCCTCCTGCTTGCGGCCTGAGATCGCATACGTCCGCGCCAGCGCACCGACCACACGTGGATTTGGCGGCGTGAGCTCAATAGCACGCTGGAAGGCCGCAATGGCCTCTTCACTCTCGTCGCGCTGCTCCTGTACCAGGCCGAGCGTCCAGTAGGCGGCGGCGAAATGCGGGTTCTGTTCGATGGTGTAGTCGCACTGCTCGAGCGCCAGATCGTATTCACGGCGGAAGTGATAGATCTGCGCCAGGTCGCGAGAGACGATCGATGATATGGGATCAAGACTCTGCGCCATCGTGATCTCCTGCAAAGCCTCGTCCAGCCTTCCCAGAGGAACCATGCAGGACATGGCGTACCAGTGGTGGGCCATGGAGTTACGAGGATTCAAGCGAATAGCACGACGGAACTCCTGCTCGGAGCCTTCCCAGTCCCAATCCTGTACCGCCTTCACGTGTGCCAATGAGGTATGCGCATCACTGGAATCGTCGTCGAGCAGTACCGCATGGGCGGCATTGGAGGCGGTCTTGGTCCACAGCTCCATTGGAGCGGAGACACCATAGTTCGCCATCAGCAGTTGCGCATCAGCCATGCCGGCATATGCCTGGGCAAAACCGGGATCTTCGTCGATAGCCTTCTGGAAGTACTCCATTGCCTTGCGCAAACCACCTTCGGTGCGCTGGCTCATCTGATAACGGCCCTGCAGATACATGTTGTTGGCGGCAAGGTTGCCGACCTTCGGATGCAAGGTATGGCGTCCTTCCCCGTCAACCAGTTCAGAACGCAGTGTCTCCGCAACGATGGATGCGACTTCTTCCTGCACCTGAAACGGGTTCCCACGCTTGCGATCCATGGAATCGGACCACAGGATCGAGCCGCGCATCGCATCGCCGATCTGGGTCGTAATGCGCCAGGTATCGTTCGCCTTGCGGACGCTGCCACTCACAACCAGAGCAGCTACCGGTGTTCCTGCAGGTTGCGGTGCATTGTTATCGATGACGACGATGGAGCCAACCTTCGAGAGTGCATGCACGATCTCACTGGCCAAACCACGGCAGAAGTAACCTTCGTCGCCGGCCTGGCTGCAATCTTCAAAGACCTGCACCGCCACGGTATTGCGGCTGACAAGCGCCGGCGCCAGCGAACGCTTCTTAGGAGCGTGCTCTACCATACGGAAGGTAGGAGCATAACCACCTTTGGGCAGCTCGATCACAAGCTCATCGGCCTGCCCTTCTTCCTGATAGTAGGTGAAAAGGCGCATACGCAGGCGGCGGGCCTGAACACGCACAATGGGATCCATCCGCGGATCGAAGCTGGACTCTTTGCTGAAGACATCAACGCCGACGGGATACTCCTTGAGCTGATCGCCGCGACCAGCGAGCGTCTCGTCCACGATGTAGCTCAGAAAGCGCTGTAGACGATCTCCCTGGCGGAAGGACTTGCTGGCAATGATCTTCTGCAACTCGCGGCGGACGGCGTCGTCGAAGCTGACGGATTCGGCGATATTTTGCGGTTTCACTGGCACCGCACGATAGTACACAACCTTCGCGAAACGGTGCCAGAAGATTCAGCCGCCGAAACAAGGCCGACCGTTCCAACACCGTAACAATGTTGAAGACAGTAGTAACCCGCTCCTAAAATCCATGCTCTATGGTTCTGAAAATCGACGACGCCCCGATCGCACCCGCCAAACCTTACGGGCATGTTTTGACCAAGACTCCGCCACCGCCGAAAGAGGGTCACCGGATCGCCGCCTATCAGCTCGTCGATTATCTGGAGGTACTGGGGGTCGAGGTTGTATTCGGACTCTGCGGCCATACAGTAATCGCAATGCTCGACGCCCTGGGGAAGAACCAGAAGGTACGATTCATCACCACGCGGCATGAGCAGACGGCAGCTCACGCCGCCGACGGCTATGCGCGCGCTTCGGGCAAGGTCGGCGTGGTGCTCAGTCACCTTGGCCCGGGCCTCACCAATGCGGCGACCGGCGTCGCGAATGCTGCATTGGACTCCGTGCCTATGGTGGTAATTGCAGGGGATGTGCCCTCCTATTACTACGGCCGGCATCCACACCAGGAGGTAAACCTGCATGCGGACGCAGACCAGAGCCAGATCTACCGCCCGTTCTGTAAACGTGTGTATCGTGTCGATCGCGTCGAAGATCTGCCGCGCGCCGTCGAACGTGCGTTTTACCTGGCACAGTCTGGAAGGCCAGGGCCGGTGCTGGTAGACGTGCCGATGGACATCTTCTCTGCCGATCTGAAAGAAGGATCGTTCTCGAAGACACCGCCGAAGCTAAGTAAACAGGCGATAGATCCCGAGTCGGTGGAATATATCGTCGATGCGCTTGCCAACGCGGAGCGGCCGGTACTTTATGCCGGTGGAGGTGTGATCTCTTCCAAGTCCACCAAAGAGTTGCAGCGACTGGCGGAGGCGCTGGAGATCCCTGTCGCCCACACCTTGATGGGTAAGGGGTGCATGCCGGAAGAGCATCCACTGGTGATGGGCCAGACCGGCTTCTGGGGAATTCCAGTCTCGAATGAGATGTGCCGCACCGCCGACCTGATTCTTGCGGTGGGAACACGCTTGGCTGAAGCGAATTCCAGTTCCTGGGAGAAAGAGTTCACCTTTGACATTCCGCCGACACGGCTGATCCATATTGATATCGACTACGCCGAGATCGGCCGCAACTATCAGACAGAGCTGGGTGTCATCGCAGACGCGAAAGTGGCACTCACGGCTCTGGCCGATGCAGCCGAGGGACGATCGCATAAAGCGCGGCCGGGCATGAGAGAGAAGATCGCCGCGGGCCGCAGAGAGTTCAGCGATCTATGGGCCGATGAGTGGGCGTCGGATCAGTACCCGTTGCGCCCTGAACGCATCCTCTCAGAGCTGCGCAAAGCCGTTCCGGAAGACGGCTTCATTGTGACCGATGTCGGCTGGAATAAGAACGGAGTTGCGCAGCAGTTCAAGTTCCCTGTTCCGGGCACCTTTATTACGCCCAGCGGATTGGCGACGATGGGCTTTGGTCCAGCGGCGGTTCTGGGAGTAAAGTGTGCGCAGCCAGATCGCGTTGCGGTTGCGCTGATCGGAGACGGAGCATTCAGCAGCAATCCAGGTGTTGTGGCGACGGCGATGGAAGCAGGACTTCCCTGCATCTGGCTGGTAATGGATAACTCAGCCTTCGGAACAATCGCCGGCCTGGAGAAGATGCACTACGGCTGGAGTTTCGGATGCCTGTTCGAGTGTAACGGCGAGACCTACAACGTGGACTACGCCAACATCGCGCGGTCCTATGGCGCCAGGGGTATCTATATTAAGTCGGCCGCGGAGCTGGGGCCGGCATTGTGTGAAGCGATTGCGTCGAATATGCCGACGGTGATCCAGGTGCCCATGGAGAATGCACCGACGCCGACGCCGGGACACTGGAATATCAACGACATCTATCGCAACGGCGAATAACGAGAAACATCTCCTAACAATTACTTGCGGAAGACCATAATGGTCTTCCGCACTTTTTTGCGTGGAGGAGGAAGTAAAAGCAGATCCCTTCGCTACGCTACGGGATGACAAAAGGGAGATTTACATGCTCTCTCATGCTGACTGGCGGCATCGGGTTTCGCGAGTGAGGCTCAACAGAAGGACGGAGACGCATAGCCAGCCGACCATCAGTGCGAAGGCCAGCTGGTACGCATGCACGTTATAGACGTGAACACCCTTATTGAGCTGCCCTGTCCAGTGACGATCCAATACCCGACCAATGGCGGGTTGCAGCAGCGTGGGACCAACCATGTTGCCGATGTTCACCGTTCCGGAGATTGATCCGAGGAACTGCGGAGGGACTGACTCCTTCGCATATGCAAAGCCGATGACAACCGCTCCGCTGGCGAAGGCGGTTACCGCCGAGATCGCGACGAAGGYCGCCAGAGGCAGGCTCGCGAGATAGAACATTGATGTCCAGCCGAGCGCAGCCACGATGCATCCCCCGACGTAAATCGGTTTGCGGCGGCCGATCCTATCCGATAGCGCTCCACAGATCGGACTGGCGACTGCCCAGCAGACGATCATCACGGAGCAAACCTCAGCCGCGGTCGTGGCTTGCAATCCGAACCGCGCTCGCAGGAACGGCGCTCCCCACAAGCCGGTGAAGGACAGAATGGAGCCGACGATCCCGCCCTGCGCCAGGAAGATGAGCCAGGTATTGCGATATTCGAAGATGCGGCCAAACCCTTTCAGGCGCTCCACTACCGAGGCATCGCTGCGATGTACCTCCGGTGGCGCATAACTGCAGTGGCCACAGTCGATAGGGTCGTTTTTGACGAAGAAGAAGGAGAGAGCGCCAATACCGAGAACCACACTGGCCGAAGCAAAAACAACTGGCCGCCAGCCGAAATGCTGAATCGCAATCCGCAGAGGCACCTGCGCAAAGAGAGCTCCAAGGTTTCCGAAAAACAAGCCTAGCCCTGAGAGCATGGCGAAATGTCTGGCTGGGAACCAGTGGGTCGTCAAGCTAAGCAGCGTTACCCAACCCACGGCAGTGGACGCCCCGATAATGGCCCGACCGAGGCATGCCAGGGCAAAGCTATCCGTCGATGCAAAAAGAATCGTGCCAATGCCGGCAGCGATGGAACCGGTGATCAGCAACTTGCGGGCTCCCCAGGAGTCGATGAGGATGCCGGTTGGAATCTGCATCGCAAGGTAGCAGTAGTAGTAAAACGCCGAAAGGTTCCCCAGGCTGGCCGCGCCGATGGAAAAGGCGCGCATCAGCTCGTCCGTCATTACCGCCGGCGAGACCCGCTGGTAGAAGCCGGTGAGATAGAACAACGCAGCCAAAGCCCAGATAGACCAGCAGAGCCAGGCCGTCGGATAGCCCGTCTTCTGCGCTTCGGAAGATACAACCACAACTCGCTCTGACTTCGACATTTCCTGGATAATCACGCGTCCATCGCCTGGTTCAAGGGCCCCCGTTGCACGCCCGCGGAACAACCCGCAAACGCAGCACTTCCAAAGTGGCACCTACCGTAACACCACCTTCTCTCGCCCAGCAATGACGCAACCGTATCGCCACGGTAAGGACGGTTTTCGGGGAAATCCGGTGCTAGGCTCTGAATCTGTAATCACGTGCCTGATCGATCCGCTTTCGCCGTGTGGGACCCGTTGTCGCCCGGTTTAGGCTGTCTTTGAAGTCGGAATCGCGGCGAACACGAACGGGAGACGAGCACATGGTAGAGCCCTGGCGCACAGGCATTACAACTTACGACGAAACGAACATCTGGATCCGAGGGTACGAAGTCGGCTCACTGATGCAGCGGGCAAGCTTCGCCGAGACCATTTTTTTGCTGCATGCCGGGCGCATGCCCGGCAGGGAGGAAGGAAAGCTGCTGGACGCCATCCTGATCTCTTCCGCAGACCACGGTCCAGGATCGCCCTCAGCCGCAACGGCCCGGCTCGCCTGCTCAGGCAATCGCGGCTCTGTCTCCTCGGCGATTGCCGCAGGTGTTCTGGCCATCGGCGATCAGCACGGCGGCGCGGGCATGGCCTGTAT
>NZ_JBFRCY010000182.1:0-6733 GCF_052113305.1 Terriglobus sp. YAF25 | reverse complement strand
CAGGAGAAATGCTCTAGTGGGTTTTATCGGTTTTTTAGCTACAAATTTGCAGGAATGATTTCAACTTTCGGTTGATACGGAGAGCTTCTGAAGACAAAGGGCCGGAGCCGAAGTAAGCTACTTGCGAGAGAGTTCCGCCTTTCTCTCGTCACTCTAAAACTCGATGCAATCTGGAACGCCTTATGACTCAGGAGAATTCTGTCGCACCTGTTCGGTCCGAGAGCACAATCTGGCCGAACCTGGTCGCCTTCTTCATCTTGTACGCATTCGCAGCCCTGGCCTTATTGCATTTTCTGCGGCCAGACTATACCCCGCGCTCTCACATGATCAGTGATTACGCGGTCGGACATTTTGGCTGGTTGATGCAATCCGTCTTCGTGGCCATGAGCCTTGGCTATCTCTCATTGGCAATCGGACTTCACCGGAGCGGCCTGCGTTCGCTGGTCGCCCGTATCGCGATATTACTGCTTGTGGTGGTATCCATCGGCTTGATCGTCTCCGCGATCTTCCCCACGGACCTGGAGGAGTCTACCGTAAATACTCGCACCGGCAATATCCATACCGCCAGCTTCCTCATTAACGTTGGCGGCAGCATACTCGTTGCGCTACTTTTACCTGTTGCTTACTGGAAACATCCTGGCTGGCGATCGTTTCGCGTGGAGTCGATACTTTGGGCCGCGCTCATGCTCATCGCCTTTTTTATCCAGTTCCGTACGCTGCATCGAGGCGCTCCCTACGGCATTACCAATCGAGCATTTGTCCTGGTCCTTTTCTCATGGATGCTTATCACTGCTTCTCGTATGCGTACGGTTCTGATTCGCCCCACTCTGGCTCCTGCGGCAGTTTGAATTCAAGCGGAAGCGTTCGCTGCTGTTCGCCGGAGTGGAAGGTGGCTTCAAGCACAGCCATAACGGCAAGGGCGTCCCGCGCGGAGACGGGTGCAGGCATGTGGTGAAGGATCGCGTCACGCACACTTTCATAGAACGGCAGTTGGTTGCCGCGAGGCGTGGGGTATTCCACTGTCTCACCCGTGCCGGCATAGAAGACCGCGGGCACAGGATCGATACCGAAGGCCGGATCAAGAGGAGACATGCCTGCCTGCAACTGCGCCTCCTGCGTGTCGAGCCCGTACTTCACCCAGGTGCCTTGCATGCCGTGGAGGATGGAGCGAGGCAGTGAGCCTGAGGCAACGTTCATGGCTTCAAGAACGATGCGCTTGTCCGGATAGCTGAGGATGACGTGCGCCCAGTCATCGGTCTGTCCGCCTTCACGCTGAATCGCGAACGAAGCAGTGATCTGCTGCGGCAGGCCGAAGAAGTGCAGCGCGATATCGATCATGTGTGGGCCGAGATCGAACCATAGTCCCGCGCCCGGGCCGGCGTCCTCTCTCCAGCGCTTGCGCACGACAGGACGGAAGCGGTTCATGTGGCAGTCAAACTGCACGACGCGGCCGAGCACGCCACGCTGCAGCACTTCGTCGATGGCGAGAACTTCGCTCTCCCAGCGGCGGTTATGGAAGACGGTGAGCATACGGTCTTTGCGAAGAGCAGCGGCGCGCAGGTTCTCAGCCTCGGCGAGATCGAGCGTGAAGGGCTTGTCGACCACGACATGTTTACCGGCTTCGAGTGCCGCCATTGCGAGCGGGAAGTGCTCGGTGTTGGGCGTGGCAATGACCACGAGGTCAATCTGTACGTCTGCAATCAGCTCCTGCGGCGTGCAGACACGGACGTCTCCCAGAGCCTCGCGAATCTGATCTCCTTTGGAAGAGGCGACGGTAGTGAGACGCAGGCCGGGGATTGCCTGAATTAAAGGAGCATGAAGGACACGACCAGCGTATCCATAACCGATAAGACCAACGTTCACAAAATCACTCATCATTACCATCGTGCACTATGCGTGGGGGATTCTTCAAAAGAGTGGTGAAGACTGCGGCGCCTTTGTTTGTTACTGATGGCTCCGGTAGCTCCGAAATGACAAACAAAAAGGTGCCATGGCTCTGAGCGCTGTAGGCGCGCTCCATACCAGCCTGGGGTGAAGCCCCAGGTTTCGGGCACATTGAAAACCAAGGGCTGAAGGCCCGCTCTATAGTCCTGCAGGTTCAGAGAATCGATCAGAGCTGTTCACACCGGAGAAATGGCATTGGGAGAGCGAAGACGGGCCCATGTCCCTCGGGGACATGGGGCACCCGGTGCATGGGTTATCTCGAATCTGGCGATGCCCTTGAATTAATCAGTTAAATCGAGAACGGCGATGCGCCATCTTCATCCCAGCTATAGTTCGCTTTCTTCGTTCCACCGTTCTGTTGAAACGTCCAACGCTGTGGCGCATTGGTTTGCAGCATATCGTCCGCGGTAGCAGCAGGAGCTGACGCGGCGATAGCGAAGGCTTCGCGTAGGGCTGCCTTCTGTTCTGCTCCAACCGCGCCGGGTTCGGGAGAGACGATCAGCGCGGTGCCGCTACGTGCCACCACATCGAGCCACATGCGTGTCTTCTCCCACGCGATGGCTTTGGTGAGCGGAACGCAGTCAGCGTCCACGATGAAAAACGTGCGGTTCTGCGCCAGCCGGAAGGCGAGCGTATTGACGCCCATGCGGCGTGTGCGTTCCCAGGCGCGCCCACTGACATCGTCTCCCGTGCGATTCGCCTCAAACAGGCCGGCGGCGAGATGACCGATGGTATTGCAGCCGATGACGACCGTCTGCTCCCCGGCGGCCTCGCGCAGGCCGCGATAGAGGTTGAGCACGATCTCGGCGTTGGTGAGCGAGCGGTCGTTGAAGTGCCAGCTGCCTGTGGTCATCGACGGCCCCATCTCGCTTCCCCAGCCGCCAAACAACTCATAGGTCGAGAAGTCGTGTTTGACCAGGTCGTTGCCCCAGCGCACGGCCTCACGCATGGTGTTGAGCGCGGCTTCGCGAGCCTCTGGAATGGTGGGGTCGTAGGCAAGATCGTTGAAGCGCTCCCGGCGGCGTCCATAACGTGCGTCGGGAAGAAGCAGTTTGCGATCGGCGCCTGTATGCGCTTGCAGCGGCCGAATCCACAAACCCGGACGTGCTCCCTTAGAGCGGATCTGCGATGTCAGCGCCGCCATGTCGGGAAACGCCTGCTTGTTCTGCCAGCCGTCGTCGACAATGGCGAACGGCTTTGGACCGCTGGAGGGAGCAAGCGCTGCGACCAGCTCCGCATCGCGGAGGATGCCTTCCGCTGTGTTCTTGCCGTAGGCGTAGTACCAGTCGTTCGATCCATAGACGGTGGTCTTCGGCAGCCGCGGCGACGGACACATCGTGCGGCAGAAGGCGGATAAGGTGCTGTGGATAGACTCGCCACGTTCTCCGCGACGCGCTATCAGCGTTGCTGCCTTGACTACGCGTGATCCCAGGAGTACGCCCTCGCCGCCGTTGCGCACGTCGAGCCAGAGCGTGATTCCCGCCGCATCGACCTGCCACATTGCAAGGCTCGCCGCACCGGTCTGGACCCCGTAACAGTGCGTGGTGTCATTCTGATGAACGGCGCAGTACCAGGGCAGTGGACGTTCGGCGACGACATTGCGCCAGCCGAGATCGCCATACGAGCGCTCCCACGCATCGCCCAGCACGACGATATCTTCGGGGTGGCGGATGTTCCAGCGAAGACGCAGGTGTGTCACAGCAAGCGAGGGCGCCGCCAGCGATACGACGGTTCCTGTTCCCGCGTTATCGAGCGTGACCACCAGGTCACCTGCCCGCCATTCGCTGCCGGAGCGTGTCAACGGCTGCGCGTTATCCAGACCTGCAAAAGCTGTTATCTGGGCGGGTGTCTCACGAAGGTCGGCGAGGGGCAGCGACGGTCTAGTGCTCTGCGCGCGAAGCGGTACGGCGGCGAGCGAAGCCGAGGCAGTTGCTCCAAGGATGAGGTCGCGGCGACTCAACGATGCGAGGGATGTCTTTTTCACAAGGAGAATTATTCACGAAGTGCGTTCCTTCGTCTTGCAGTCAATTCGGAGAGATGGTTGTTCTTACCAAACGCTGCCTTTAGCGAGGAGGTTCTTGAGACTCCTCGATCGCCTGAACAGGAGGGCTATAGAGCGGGCCTTCAGCCCTTTAACATCTTATGGAGACCGAAACCTGGGGCGTTGCCCCAGGCTGGTATAGAGCGCGCTTTTCCACCCCAATGAACACGTTCATTGGGGACCCCGGCCTTCAGCGCTTGGTGCCATGGCACCCTTTGCTTTGTCATTTCCCCCTACTTGGGTGCCCCACCCTCACGGAGTTAGGGTGGGGTAAGGAATACCCCAAATCTCAAACAACACAAAACGAAGATATCGATTACAAATCCAGATCAACCTGTGATTCCGGCGTCGAACAACAGATCAACGCATTTCCTCCAGCCGGCTGATCCAGCGGATCGGGAGAGTAATGCAGGTCGCCGCTCAGCAGACCGCACTCGCACATGTGGCAGACGCCGGTGCGGCAGGACCATCGGACGGGGACGTCGCAGGCCTCAGCAAACTCCAACAGGCTCCGGAATCTGTTGTCCCACGGCACCGTTAGATTGCTGCGGGTGAATGAGACGAGCGGTCCGTTTCCAGTGGAAGCCGTTGGCGGATGCGGAAGTTTAACCTTGGCCTTCACGACGCCGGGTGTGATAGAACCCACGGAGCCGAAGATCTCCTGATGAATCGCGCTCGTTGGAACAGACAAAGAGCCCAGGTCCCTGGTGATGTCGTTTTGAAACGTAGTAGGACCGCACAGATAGAAATCGGCGTCGAGAGGTATGCCAAGTTTCTGCAAGCGATCAAGGTCCAGGCGCCCTGCTATATCGAAGTCCGTTCCCAGCCGATCTGCAGGATCCGCTTTGCTGTAAACGATCACCGAATGGCTTCCGGGAATGGTTTTCAGCAACCCGCGAGTCTCTTCGGCAAAGACATGCATCTGGGCATTGCGCGTCCCGTAAACCCACCAGACCTCGCGATGAGACGCTGAGCTCTGAGATGCGAGCGCATGCAGCATCGATAAGACCGGAGTCACGCCAATCCCGGCGCTCAGCAGAACGACCGGACGTGTCCCGGAGCGCAGTACAAACTCACCGCGTGGCGCGCTTACTTCGAACATGTCGCCGGCCTGGGTTACGTCCACGATGTATTGGCTGCCCGGGCCGGTATCTCGCTTCACGCTGATGCGATACCTCCCGGCATCGGAGGCACCTGAGATGGAGTAGCTGCGCACCACGGGACGCGAACCCCTGTCCGGGTGAAGACGTAAGACTAGATATTGACCCGGTAGCGCAGCCGGAAGAGGCGAGCCGTCCACTGACTCCAGCACGATGGACTTTACCTCGCTGCTCTCCTGGTGAACCGCGGCAACCCGCAGCATGCGAAAGCCATTCCACAACGGTGGAGAAGAAATGGAAGATGTTAGCCCGGCGTTGCCGTTATGCACGCCCTCCTCATCTGCTTTCAGTAACTCTTCAAGTGAGCCCTTCCATCCACTACTCAGCGCGGGAACCGTCACAGCAACCGCGATGCGTTTAGGATCGTGATTCGGCAGATACAGCAGCGCGTCGACTTCGGCGACCGAAATTCGTCCCGGTCCATCCGCGATCTTTTCAATCTCATCTCCCGCACCAACCTCGCCCTCTGTAATCACGCGGAAGTAGAATCCCGGCCTCCGGTGCGAGATGAGCAAGGCGGCCATCTGGGGATTGTTCATGCGGATGCCTAGCCGGTAACAGGTAACGCGAGGCTGCGTCACCTCAAAGACCGCGTTGCCGATGCTGTATCGATCGCCGATATAGACCTCATCATCTGCAAGACCTTCGACGGTAAAGTTCTCTCCAAACTGCCCGTGCTCAAAATCGTTCCGATTGAGCGCCTTCTCCCAATAGCGATAGGCATCGATCTGATAGACCATGACGGCGCGGTGTTCCCCGCCATGGCCGGCAAGGTCGCCCTGGCCATCGCCATCCAGATTCAATCGCCGCGCAAAGACGCGGCCGGAGACGGGGAGCTTCCAGATTCCGGTACGGACCAGCTTGCCTTGCCATTCGACTTCGCGTGGAAGGCCGACATTGACTGAAAGCAGTTTTGCCACACATCCTCCATTTGCAGCGGATTACCTTATGCTGTCCGAGTCAGCAGCTCTAACATCATCTGCCTTGCGCAATGAAGCCGGGCACGCCGGTGTGCACCACGGAATTGAGCCGTTGTCTTGTCTGAATGCTGTTGATTTGGTTAAACGCGTCTTCAGGAAGGGCGGAGATATCGAAGTTTTCTCTCGCGCGAGCCGCGGTCTTCGGTGTGGTGAGTAAGGCTGTACCGCGTTGGACCGCCCATGCCAGCAGGACCTGTGCCGGTGTCTTTCCAACGCGTGCTGCAATCGCCAGAATGGTCGGGTCTTCCAACGGCCCAGGCCTCAATCCGTGACCCAGAGGTGCGAACGCTAGCAACACGATTCCATTCTGTTTGCAGAACTCGAAAAGTTCTGTCTCCGGTAGATAAGGGTGTGACTCGACCTGGACGACGGCGGGCTTGATTCTTGCTGCTTCGTAGATAGGCCGAAGTGCGTCCAGCGTAATGTCCGATAGCCCGATCGCCCGGCACCTGCCGTGGTCCACGAGAGTCTCCATGGCTCGCCAGGTATCGAGCAACGTCACTCCCTTGTCGTAAAGAACATTGCCGTTTTGATCTCGGGGATCCTGGTCGTCTCCAGGCTGAAACGCGAACGGAGTGTGAATGAGATAAAGGTCGATATACTCATCA
>NZ_JBFRCY010000181.1:0-10340 GCF_052113305.1 Terriglobus sp. YAF25 | reverse complement strand
CGCCTAAACATAGTAGGCACAATGGATCCCATTCGTTCTCCTGTATCGTTCGCCCAGCCTGAGATGAGACATCTCCTGCTTTCTCTCGAAATGCTTGTATCCAAGAAACGCACGAGTCTCTGGGATTGCTTCTCGATTCGTGGTAAATCGCCAAATCACTCATCGACTCGCGAGATAACTTCCCATAAGCGGAGGGCTAATGCAAAGTCCTAGACGGGTCCGGCGGCTGAGACTACTTTCCCCGCGAAGCCGGTTTCACCGATAGTCGCCGAGGAATGAGTGTCGAACCGATTGTTCAATGGAAGATTCCTCGAAGGTTCATCATCGTGAAGTTCGTCGAGCCTGCCGTCTATTGCATTCTCCTTGGCCTTAGACCAGATGTTTGTGTATTCAGCATGTTCGCCGTGCGTTGAACGGCCTGTGGCGGCAGACCAAGGATTCGCAGGAAGGAACGCCGCATCCGGTCGCGATTTTCAAATCCATTTCTGCGAGCGATCTCCTCAACGGAGAAACGACCACCTTCCATCATCAAGCGAGCGGACTCTACACGTAGCAGCTCAACGGCCTTGGCAGGCGTTTGTCCAGTTTCTTCTTTGAAGGCCCGGCTGAACTGTCTCGGGCTTAAAAAGGCGACCTTCGCCAAGACCGTCATCGAGAGGGGCTTAGCCAGATTTCGTTTCGCGTAGGCAAGCACAGTCTGCATACGATCGGACGTCGCATCGAGATCGAGGAGGGTCGAATGCTGCGACTGTCCGCCTGCCCGGCGGTGATAGACGACCATCAACTTGGCGGTTTCTCGCGCCATCTCACGGCCAAAGTCCTGTTCCACCAGCGCCAGCGCGAGATCAATTCCGGCGCTCATTCCGGCCGAGCACCATACGGAACCGTCGGAGGTAAAAATACGATCGAGATCGAGAATTACCTTGGGATACTGTTGCCGGAACGACTTCGCGTGATACCAGTGGGTAGTCGCATGGCGTCCATCGAGTAACCCGGCTTCGGCGAGCACAAATGTGCCGGTGCATACGGAAGCGATGCGTACCCCTCGCTGGCCTTGGGCCCGCAGGTACTTTACCACTCCCGGAAGAGCACCACCGGAGGGATCATGCTCGCCCGCTACCAAAATCGTGTCGAAGGAGCGTCGCTTTAAGGTCTCCGTATGAATTCTGCTTCCAACCGAGGTCTCAACGAGCCCTCCACGTTCTGACACCAGCGTAATCTCGTATGCCGGATATCTGGCATGCAAGTTGGCCATCTCGAAGACAGCAGAGACCGCAAGGTTGACCGTCGATATCTGGGGATACAAGACAAAGCCGATTTGGTGCGGGCGTTTCACGCCTTCACCCTAGCAGAAAACTGCAGGATGTCCTAAAACGCCGGATTTATGACTTACCGCCGTGCGGGCGCGCTCCTAAAATCCGATCATGGAGACATCCCGAGAGTTTTCTGCATGCTTTCCTGCTAATGCATTGAGGGGAGATCGCAAGTATGAGCCGCAGAGTATTGATCGCTGGAGCAACTGGGGATACCGGCCGCGCCGCAGTTAAAGAGTCTCTTCGTCGTGGGCTGGATGTTCGCGCGATGGTACGCAAGATCGACGAACGCTCGGAAGCACTTGCTGCCCAGCATGCCGAAGTGGTTGTTGGCGACCTGCTCGATATCAACTCAATCCGCGCCGCGCTGGAGGGGGTCGATGCGGCATATTTCGTCTATCCGGTAGCCCCAGGCCTTATCGCCGCCACCGTCAACTTCGCGTTGGCTGCCAAGGAAGCCGGCACGAAAGCCGTTATCAACCTATCGCAACGCTCCCAGAACCGCGATTCGACCAGYGACTCCTGCCGCGATACCTACATCTCCGAACAGGCTTTTAACTGGTCGAATGTGCCCGTTATTCATCTGCGGCCAACGCTCTTTCTCGAATGGCTGCTCTATCCGTGGCAGATCGGATATCTGCAACACGGCATCCTTCGCATTCCAGGAGGCAAAGGCCGCCACTCTCCCATCGCCGCCGACGACCAGGGCCGCGCTATTGCAGCCCTCCTGAAGAGCCCGGAAAGTCATATCGGGACTGTCATCGATCTCTCTGGCCCGGTCGAGATGGACTATGAGCAGATGGCGGCAGAACTAAGCGAAGCGCTCGGCCGCAAGGTCGTGTATCAGGATGTGCCGATCGAGGAGTACGCGGCGTCTCTTACTGCGATGGGCCTTCCGCCCTATGTCGTTCAGCACTTCAGCGGCGCCATGCTCGACTACCAACACGGACACATGGCGGGCGCGGATAACAACATTGAAAAGCTGACAGGACAGAAGCCCATGACTGTAGGTGAGTTCGCACGCGTACATTTAGCCCAACTGAACCCAAGGAAAACGGCTTAGCTAAGGCGTTTCGACTCCGATCGCTTCTGGAACTTTTAGGAGATTGCAAATGAACACATTCACTCTATTTCACGTCGTGTTGAGTCTGGTAGGAATCGGCGCAGGATTCGTCGTTATATTTGGGCTGATCGCGGCAAAGCAGCTAAATCGGTGGACCGTGGTGTTTCTCTCGACCACGGTGGCAACGAGCTTGACCGGATTCCTGTTTCCTTTCCATAAACTCTTGCCCTCGCATGTAATAGGCGTCGTGTCGTTGGTGGTACTGGCAATTGCAATCCTGGCACGCTATGTCCGCCGTCTTGTCGGCGCTTGGCGTTGGATTTACGCAGTAAACGCCGTCATTGCGACGTATCTAAACGTTTTCGTATTGATCGCACAGCTTTTTCAAAAAGTGCCCGCCCTGAAAGCAACGGCTCCGACACAGTCGGAGCCCCCATTTCTGGTTACCCAGCTCGTAGTCATGGCTCTGTTCGTGGTGCTAGGCATCTTTGCGGCGAAGAGATTTCATACCGAGCGAGCGCGTGAAGCAGTGGCGATTGGTTAGTCGAAATTAAACCTGGGTAGGAGGACCATACAATGCGCAAATCTATCTACTCATTTGTGCTCGTTTTAGCGGCTTCGTTTCAGCTATTCGCACAAACACAGCAAGCTCGCATGCCAGCTCCGCCTACGACACACATCCTTGCAATTGGCCATTTCACCCGAACGCTGACGTCCGATGAGTGGGCAGCGATTATGCCGCATGAGGTTCCTGACACCCTTCGTCTCATCCTCGTGGGCAAGATTGATCAGAGTTGGCTCCGCCACGATCAGACGGGCGTCATCTTTCTGATGAACGTGACTGACGTAGATGAAGCTCACAAGATTCTCGAGAAGCTTCCCTTGGGGCAGGCGAAATTGATGGAGTTCGATTTGATTCAGGTTGGCCCCCTCACGCCGCTGGCCATGCTGTTGAACGATAAGCCTGCCGGCAAATAGCACGCCGGCATCAACCGAAACGAAGGTGCGAACGTGGCTGTAAAGAACAGCAACTACAACCTGCCTATCCTGGTGACCGGCGCAGCTGGACGGGTCGGCTCGGTGGGCCGCCTGGTTACAGAACAGCTTCTCGAACGTGGCTTCCGTGTCCGGGCCCAGGTGCGGGTGGACGATGACCGTGCGGCGGCACTAGGTTCGCTCGGCGCTGATGTCGTTGTGGGAGATCTCCTTGATCTTGGAGCTGCTCATCGCACTGGCTGTTCGAGCAAGTTCTCTCCTGGTCCGGGTTGCCGGTTGTTGAGGTGCGACCAACAGCATTTCTCGAAGGGCTATTCCTGCAACTCGCGGGAGGCGTAGCAACGCAAGACCGGCTGCTGGCGCCGCTCGGCAACGGTAAGAACTCCGCAGTTGCGGCTTTTGACGTGGCACGATCGGTTACCGCCATCCTAAGCGATCCAGCAAAGCATATCGGAAAAACCTATCACCTCACCGGACCAAGCTCACAGGACATGCCGAGCATTGCGAAGGAGTTTTCGCAAGCTCTTGGTCGCCCCATCACCTACGTTGATGTGCCGCTTGATGTCTGGAAGGAGACGTTGTCGAAGATGGGGTTGCCGCCTCATGTGGTCTCCCATGTAGTCACAATGGCGGAGCTACATCAAGCGAATCGCTATGACAGGTATAGCGACGATGTCGAGACATTAACTGGCGTGCTCCCCATGGGCGTACGCGAATTCGTCGAGYGGAACGCACAGGCGTTTGCGCGAGTCTCGGCGTAGTGAGAACTGGAAAGGCTAGTCATGAGCACACATCAAAACACAGCGTTTCACGAAATGGCACCGGTTCTTGAACACCGCATCCCGCGCGACGGACACTCCCTCTACGCGAAGGAGTTTCCGGGACGGGGTCCAACGTTCGTCATGCTTCATGGCTTCCCGGACAATCATCACATCTACGATCCGCTGGGCCAATTCCTTGCCAACTCCGGACGCCATGTTGTGGCATTCGACTTTCTCGGCTTCGGCTCATCAGACAAGCCCCAAGGTTACGCCTACAGCTATGATCAGCAGCTAGCCGACCTCGATGCTGTTGTAGATCATCTCAACCTGCAGCAGATCGTGCCCGTCGGCCATGACTCAGGCGGATTTGTAGCCATCAACTATCTCCTGGCCCTTCCGGAGCGTATCGCTCACCTCTGCCTTTTGAATACCTTCTACACCAACACAGCGACGCTGCGGCCCCCGGAGCTGATCCAGTTTTTCGCCACACCCGGAGTGAATGCAATCGCGCAAAAGATGGCGGAAGACCCCGCCATGCTGGACTTTCTCCTGACCTTCCAGCAAAGCCAATTCAAAGCAGGCGGCAGCGGGACGCAGCAGGCCGTGATCGATGATCTGGTGCGACCGATCATCCAACAGAACTTCGCGCAGACACCCAGCGCCGCGCCCGCATTCGTGCAGCTTGCGGGTGGGCTCTTCCCGCAACTCGGAAAGAATGCGGCATCGCTGGCTCGCCTCAAGGAGATTGAGATCCCCTGCAGCATTATCTGGGGCGATGCGGACGCGTACCTGAACCTGGGCGTCGCAAAGGAGTTCGCGGCTACATTTCGCGGCGCTTCCAAGCACGTACTCGACGCAGGCCACTGGGTACAGCTCGACCTACCCGAACAGGTAGGCCGCCTCATGCTCTCCGAGGTGCGCGTTCAGGAGGTTGTTTCGCAATAACCTGCGTCCATATAGTGGTCTGAGGATCAGGGCGATCCATGTCTATTCACCCCTAAAAACTGGGTGCCCCATATCTCGGCTATGCCGAGATGTGGGTTTGAAGGATACCTGGATTTTCGTGATACCCATTCCCTATATCTGGCGATAAAGCCGCCAGATATAGGGCACCCGTCTCTACGGGGTCAGGAACCTATTCCATATCAAAAAAGAATCCTCTTCGCGACTCGGATTTGCGACACGCTTACTTACAGTGTGTATGGATACGCAATACGTAGGCGATATCGCCGAGGCCTTCAGCGGAGGACGGCATGGTCACGTRCATTCCGTCCGGCCGCTGTTGGAAGTTCAGGTTCGATTGCCCTCCCACCAGATCGACAGAGCACACCGCACCTGGAAGGTATGGATTTCCGGCGAAGAGTGTGTGGATGACGGTTTCAGATTGCGAAGGCCAGCCTAGAAGAGTGGCGTAGAGCAGCGGTTCTTTTGTTCCGTGCGAGACGGCGAAGCGGATGTCCTGAGCTGTGTAGCTCTGGATGTCGTTGTTCTTCTCGGTTGCGTTCTTTGCCGCTTTGGTGGGGCCTTCGCCGAAGACGGTAAAGGGGCGCGTGCCGTAGATACTTTCGCCGTTCACTCGTAACCAGTCCCCGATCTGCAGCAGAACCGTTCTGGCTTCTTCGGGAATGGTGCCATCGGCCTTCGGTCCAACGTTCAGCAGCAGGTTGCCGTTCTTGGAGACAGTGTCGACCAGTTGATGCACGAGTGACTTCGCCGTGCGGTACTCATCGTGCTCCGCGTATCCCCAGGAGTGAATCGAAACCGAAGTATCTGTCTGCCAGGGCAGCAGGCGGAGCGTGTCGAGCTTGCCGCGTTCAATGTCCAGGGTGGCGACGTTGGCGGGCATCGACTCCTGCTTGTAGGTAAGGACCGGTTGTTCGTGCCGTTCCGCACCGCGGTCGTAATAGTAGGCGGCGAACTGTTGCAGTGCTGGTTTGAAGGCCGGCTGACCAATCCACCAGTCGAAGTACATGAAGTCGGGGTGGTACTTATCGACGACCTCGGTTGATTTTGCCAGCCACTCGTTCAGGAAATCCTGGCTGGGAGGCACCCAGCGCTCCAGATGATCTGGATCAGGTTCTTTGTGATCATCCACGGCGCCACTTGCATCAGGCAGGTTTCGCGCGGATGCGGGACCGTACAGCAGGGATGTGGGCGGCAGTTCGTTTGTCGCAGCGGAACTCATGGCACGCACGTCGGAGTCGAAGGTGCGGCCAAGGCCGTACCACCACCAGTGCTCAGCCGTGTGCGAGGAGACACCGAAGCGCAGGCCATGTGCCCGCGTAGCCGTTGCGAGTTCGCCGACGATGTCGCGATGCGGCCCCATGGCCTTGGCGTTCCACGGCGTTACATCGGAGGCATACATGGCGAAGCCATCGCAGTGTTCGCCGACGGGAACGACATAGCGCGCTCCGGCTTTCTGGAAGAGGTCGACCCAGGCATTGGCATCGAAACGCTCCGCACGGAACATCGGGATGAAGTCTTTGTAGCCGAACTTGCTCTGCGGTCCGTAGGTAGCGATGTGATGTTCGTAGGCCTTGTTGCCCGGGACATACATATTCCGCGAATACCATTCATTGGCGAATGCCGGAACGGAGTACACGCCCCAATGAATGAAGATGCCGAACTTTGCATCCTGAAACCATGCGGGTGTGCGATAGACCGCAAGCGAGCCCCAGTCAGGTGCGAATGGCTTGGCCACTGTTGTGTAACGCTGCACCCGGCTGACCTGTGTTGCAACCGCCTTGTCGTGGGTTGCCTGTGTCTGAGCGGCAGCAGAGGCAACGATGAATGGCCAGGCTGCTAAACCAGCAATGGCCGTGGTCTTCAAAAAAGGGAATCTCACCATGGCTTGGACCGTGCGACGGCGACGCCGCGAATCTCATTGGGATATTTGCCCGAGACGGCGCAATAGAAGTGGTAAAGCGCACCATCGTGATAGATAAGCGATGGCTTGTGGGCGAAGGTTTCGTCGATGGACCCAGGTGCTCCGGTATCGATCAGGATCTCCGGCACCTTCTGGAAGTGAAAGGGATCGCGGCCTAAAGCGAGCAGTTCACGCGCGCGGCCCGGGCGTTCGTAGTTGAAACCGAAGTAGTACATCGCATAGGTCGAATCCAACTTCATGACGTAGGGGTTTGAAGCAAAGCGGCTGTCACGCGCGTCGGCCCCAGGAGCATTCGCGGTGAGTGGGCTTCCCTTGGGATAAGTTGCCGCACCCCGGGGACCATTCTGCAGCAGAGGATTGAGCGGCGATCGTGTCCAGTGCACCAGATCGGTGCTGGTCGCGACTCCGCTCCGCTCATGCCAGCCTCCGCCTTCATCTTTGGGCAGCGCCTCTGTCTTCGCGTTGTAGTACAGAAAGTAGGTCCGCTTACCCTGGTGCTCTTCGACAAAGAGGTCCGGACGGTACAGGCCGCCGCGTTCCCACGCCTCTCCTTCTTCAGGGCGGAGGATCGGTTCCGTAAGTGTCCAGTGGTGAAGGTCGCGAGAGCGCGCCAGGCCAATGACGGCGGGGCCAGACTCATAGCCGGCCGCGGGATAGGCATGCCAGGCTGCGAGATACTGGCCATTGACCTTGATTGCGTCGCCGCGTCCATGAAGGTTCTTGTCGCGCAGGATGGTGCTGATCGCAAGATTGAATTGTGTGTACTTCGAGTTTGGGTCGCGCGGTCCCACGTTCCCTTCGCGCTTCCATGTCACCAGATCGTGGCTGCTGGCGAGGCCGGTCTGATATCCGATTCCGTCGAAGCCGATGTACAACATGTAGAACTTTCCATCAGCGCGAAAGACGATTGGGTCATCGACTCCACGAGAGTCGAAGACCTCACTGCCGGCTGGAGCGTTACTCGGAATGGACGGATTCACTGGAGCGAGGACAAGCTTTGGATATTTGTAGGGTGTCCGAAACGGGGCGACCGGATCATCCTGTGCCATTGCCGCCGGAGCAAGTGCAGCGGCAGTTGCCATGGCGAGAAACTCGCGGCGGTTGGTGCGAATCATTGCATCTCCACAGTTCTCAGTAGAAGTACACGTGGGTTGCTCCGGGTGGCAAGTGCGACGATGATCCCTGTCAAAGCGATAGACCTTTTGCCTGTCCTCGGGCAGGATCGTTCCGCGAAACGGAATTCAAGAATGAATCATCCTGGAACGATTGTGGGATTTCTGCAACGCACGCTTTACATCCGAGGATGGGCAAGATAGAACCAGACCTACCTTTTGCAAGGAGTTTTCCCGTGTCCCAGACGCTCGCTCTGATTCATACCAGCCCTACGCTTACGCCCATCTTCGGCGCGCTGTGCGCGCAGCATCTGAGCGGGGTGAACGTCTTTCATATGGTGGATGAGAGCCTGATCAAGGACACCATCCGCCACGGCGCGCCACGGCGGGTGACGATGCGGAGGCTGTTGGCCATGTTGCAGTCGGCGCAGGATGCAGGTGCGGATGCCGTGATGGTGACCTGTTCTTCGATTGGGGCTGGTGTCCGCATTGGGCAGCAGGTGATGGATATTCCGGTGATCCGCGTGGATGACGCCATGACTGAAGAAGCTGTACGGCGGGGAAGCCGTATCGGCGTCATGGCGACGCTGCGCACCACGTTGGAACCGACGCTGGCGTTGCTACGCGATAAGGCAGATGCGGCGGGGAAGAGCGTAGAGCTGGTGTCGTCGCTCTGCGTTGGAGCATTCGAGGCCGTGCTCGCCGGCGATACCGCGACCCATGATCGTATTCTGTCGAAGGCATTGCTGGAGGAGATGAAGGACGTGGATGTTGTTGTGTTGGCACAGGCCAGCATGGCGCGAGTGGTGCAGGCCATTGGAGCGGATGCTTTGCCCATGCCTGTATTGAGCTCGCCTGAGCTTGCCGTATTGCGTGCTCGCGATGTGCTGCACGCTCGCGACGTGGTGCTGGGCAAGCCGGTGGAGGCTGCTGTTTGAAGAAACGCCACACGGTGCTGATGCTGTTGTGCATCCTCAGCATCATTACGTTTCTGGACCGGCTGGCTCTGCCGGTTGCCGAGAGCGGCATCCGCAGCGATCTTCATCTCTCGGAAGAGCAGTGGGGATGGGTGCTCGGAGCCTACATCCTGGCAAATGCCATCTTTGAGATTCCGTCCGGAGCCCTCGGGGACCGGCATGGACGGCGCAAAGAGCTCGCACGCATCGTCACCTGGTGGAGCTTCTTTACAGCAATGACAGGATGGTGCCGCAGCTTTCTGCAGATCACCGCATCACGCTTCCTCTTTGGTATGGGAGCTGCCGGAGCGTACCCGAATGCTGCCGGTGTCATCAGCCGCTGGTTCCCTAAAAAAGAACATGCGCGCGCACAGGGTTTCGTGTGGGGAGCCAGCAGGCTTGGTGGAGCGCTGGCTCCGCTGCTGCTTGTGCCGTTAGCGCGATCGGTGGGCTGGCGCGGAATCTTCTGGTGCATGGGCGCGATCGGATGGGTTTGGGTTGCCCTATGGCTGTTTCTGTTTCGTGAAAGCCCAGAGGCTAGGCCTGGCATCGACATCGAGGAGCTGATTGAGATCGGTTCCCCAACAGTCACCTCTGCCGGCTATCAGGGGGCAGAGCTGCAGGAGAAGGTTCCGTGGTCGCGGCTCTTCCGGCTGCCGGATCTATGGCTGCTATCACTGGCTTACTTCTGTTATGCGTGGGGTAGCTGGTTCTTCTTCGGATGGTTTACCACCTGGCTGGTGCGCAGCGCGCACTTTACCGTGGCGGAGATGGGTATCTGGGCATCGGTGCCTTTCCTGATGGGACTTGCCGGCAACCTCGCAGGTGGAGTGCTATCGGAATGGCTGGTCATACGCTTTGGCCGACGCAGAGCCTACCGCTGGGTGACAGCAATCTGCCTCGGCGTTTCGGCCTGCTTGTTGTATGGCATGACCGCAGTCCAGACGCACACAGGCATCATCGTTCTGGCGACAGCGGGCTTCGGTGTGATGGACCTGATGTTGCCTTCCGCCTGGGCCATGGCGATGGGGCTTGGCGGCAACTTCGGCGGTACCGCATCCGGCGTAATGAATACCGCCGGAAACCTTGGTGGCTGGGTGTGCACCATCGTCTTCGGTTACGTCGTAAAGTTTGCGGGAAACTACGATCTTCCGGTGCGAATGATTGCGGTCATGATCCTGCTGGCTGCGGTGATCTTCGCCCGCGTGGACTGCACACGCGGTCTGGAAACGGCCGACCACCTGGTATAGAA
>NZ_JBFRCY010000180.1:0-8937 GCF_052113305.1 Terriglobus sp. YAF25 | reverse complement strand
ACCTGTCACAGTCTGTGGTCAATGTGCAGTCGCTGGAGAACTACATCGCGGCGAAACATAACTTCGCGGCATCGAAGCTGAACGCGGAAGATGCCCGTGACATGGTCACGCTGACAGTAGGCAATGCGTACCTGCTATGCATCGCGGATGCCTCGCGCGTGGAGAGCGTGCAGGCCCAGGTGGACTCGTCGAAGGTGAGCCTGGATCAGGCGACAGCCGCCCACGATGCCGGCACGAGCCCGAAGCTCGATGTTCTGAGGGCCCAGGTGGACTATCAGAACCAGCAGCAGCAACTGATCTCGGCGAAGAACGACCTGGCAAAGGACAAACTCGCTCTTGCACGCACGATCGGCCTTCCTCTGGAGCAGGAGTTCCGCCTGACAGATACGGCTCCGTTCGCTCCGTTGGAGGAGCTGAATGCCGACGCAGCCTTCCAGCAGGCGCTGAAGAACCGGAAGGATCTGGCCGCTGCTGAGGAAACGCTGAAAGGCGCGGATGCCCAGAAGACGGCGGCATGGGCGCAGCAGCTTCCGGCTGTGACTGTGAGCGGTGATTACGGCGATATCGGACCCACGCCTGGCCACTCGCACGGAACCTATACGGCAAGCGGCAATGTCAAGGCTCCGCTACTGCAGATTGCGAAGACGCATGGCGATGAAGAAGTAGCGGACGCGAGTTACCAGACGGCTCGGGCTCAGCTTGCCGATAAGGTGCAGCAGGTCAATCAGGATATTCGCACGGCGATTCTGGATATTCAGTCCGCGGCGAAGCTGATAGAGGCAACGCATACCAATGTGCTTACGGCGAATGAGGCTTTGAGTGAAGCTCAGGAGCGGTTCAAGTCGGGAGTGAGCGATAACCTTGCTGTGTCTCAAGCGCAGGCGCAGTCCGCGCAGGCAAACGATCAGTACATCAGTGCGCTGTATCAACACAATCTCGCCAAGCTGGAGCTGGCGCGTGCTTTGGGTGTAGCGCAGACGAACTACAAAGATTACGTGGGAGGAAAGTGACCGTGGCGGACGGACAACAGAATCAGGAACAGCAGAGGATTCAGCCGCAGGCTGTGCAGGAGCGCAGCGATGACACGGCGCCCGAGCAGCCGGAGAAGAAGGCCAAGCGGCGCGTCATCGTGATTGCGGTGCTGGTGCTGCTGGCACTGGCGGGCAGTTTGTTCTATTGGCGCAGTACCTTCACCGAAGACACCGATGATGCCCAGGTAGACGGCGATCTGTACCAGGTGAGCTCGCGTGTGACCGGCCAGGTCATCAAGGTCTACGTGGAAGACAACCAGACGGTCGAGGCCGGCAAAGTGCTGGCGGAGATCGATCCGAAGGACTACGAGGTAGCGCTGCAGCAGGCCGAGGCGCAGCTGGCGAATGCCCAGGCCTCCTACGAGCAGGCAACGGTGAATGTGCCGATCACGAGCCTGAGCACTCGTACAGAAACCTCGACGACGAGTTCTGATGTCCAGGGAGCTATCGCCGCCGTGGCGCAGGCGCAGAAGCAGGTCGCTGCTGCCGATGCCCGGGTGGAGCAGGCGAAGGCAAACTTGACCAAAGCCGACCTCGACGTACAACGGTATACGCCTCTTGTAGCCAAGGACGTGATCTCGAAGCAGCAGTTCGACGCCGCCGTGGCGACGGCTGCCGCACAGAAGGCGCAGTACCTTGAAGCCCAGTCGTCTCTGGTGGCTCAGCAGGAAGCGGTCCGCCAATCGCAACAGAAGCTGATTCAGTCTCAGGCCAGTGCTGCTCAGGCTGCCAAGAATGGTCCTCAACAGGTCAAAGTGCAGGAGGCTCGCGCCGCTGCCGCCGCTGCCGAGGTCAGGCAGGCACAGACACGGATCGACCAGGCCAAGCTGAACCTGAGCTACACCAAAATCACGGCCCCGGTGACGGGCATTGTGAACAAGAAGAATGTCCAGGTGGGGGCGAACCTGTCCATCGGACAGAATCTGTTGACCATCGTGCCGCTGGAGAACCTTTGGGTGACGGCAAACTTCAAGGAGACCCAGCTCGATAAGATGCATCCCGGCCAGGAAGTCGTGATCAAGGTTGACGCTCTGGGGGGACGTGAGTACAAGGGCAAGGTAACCCAGATTGGCGGAGCCACTGGCTCGCGGCTGTAACAATGGCTGTCGCTATGAAGAAGGTTGAGAACAMAGACCTGATCACGCCCCACTGGCATGAGAAGGCGAAGGAGATCCAGAAGTACGGTTCGGTGGTGAAGGATCTCCCGAACGCTCTGGAGTCCGATGTTCGTGAAGCGATGTGCGCTAAGCTGAACCAGCTTTTGGCGGACTCGATCACCCTCCGTGACATGTATAAAAAGCACCATTGGCAGGTGGCGGGACCTACCTTCTACCAGCTTCACCTTCTGTTTGATAAGCACTTCGAAGAGCAGGTGGAGATCGTCGACGTGATCGCCGAGCGGATCCAGTTGCTGGGTGGTGTCACGATCGCGATGGGAGCGGATGTGGCTGAGGTATCGCAGATTCAGCGTCCGCCCCGCGGTCGGGAAGAGGTTCCAGTGCAGATCTCACGCCTGCTGGATGCCCACCGGGTCATCATCGAGGAGTGCCGTAAGCTCGCCGAGGATGCCGATAAGGCGGGCGACGACGGCACCAACGATCTGGCGGTCAGCGACGTGCTCCGCCCGAATGAGCTGCAGAGCTGGTTCCTCAGCCAACACCTGGTGGAGATGCCGCTGACCTTTGCGGAGTAAATCTACTTCGGAAGCCCTAAAATAGGAGAGCCTGTCCCTGGCGGGGCAGGCTCTTTTTGCTGCTTTGCACCTTCTTTACCCATCCATACATCTAGTGAGTTAGGATGTAACCTCCTCCGGGGCCACTCTCATGCCTATCGCCATCGAGTTCTTTGTGCAGTACGCCTACGTGATTTTGTTCACGTGGGTCCTGCTGGAGCAGCTCGGCATACCAATTCCGACGACGCCCGCGCTGCTCACGGTGGGAACCCTTTCGGCTGCCCACAAGCTGCATGCCTCCATTGCTCTGGCTGCAGTCGTAATCGCGTGTCTTCTAGCGGACTCCGTCTGGTGGTGGTTGGGACGCCGGTTCGGCGGTCGGGTCGTGAAGCTGGTCTGCCGGCTGAGCCTGGAGGCGAGTGCCTGCGTCAAGAAGACGGAGGGGTACTTCGGCCGCCGCGGCGGTGTGACCCTGCTGTTCGCCAAATTTGTGCCGGGCCTGAACACCTTGGCTCCGCCCGTTGCCGGACAGACGGGTATGTCCTATCCGAAGTTCCTGGCGATGGATGGGCTGGGAGCACTGATCTGGGGAAGCGCCTATATCTTTGCCGGCAGGTTCTTCGGCGATATCGCCAAGAGGAACGCAGCGTTCTTCCACTGGATGGGACGGTTCGCAGGGGTTCTGTTCGTTCTGCTCGTCATCGGCTTCCTCGTGCAGAAGGTCTGGCGGCAGCGCAAGTTCCTTTTGAGCGTGCGCGAACTCCGTCTGGACGCTTCTGAGCTGAAAAAGATGATCGACACCGCGTTGGAAGACGGAACGGTAGCGCCGTTCATCGTGGATCTGCGGCATCCGTTGGACTACCTCCCGGATCCTCGAGTGTTGCCAGGCGCCGTCCGCATTCAACCGACGGAGCTGGAGAAGCAGCATGACCAGATTCCGCGCGACCGGGACGTGGTACTGTACTGCACCTGTCCGAGCGAGGAGACCAGTGCGAAGGTGGCGCTACGCCTGCACAAGCTGGGCATCTACCGCGTAAGGCCATTGAAAGGCGGCTTTGACGGGTGGAAGCAGGCCGGATATCCCCTGGAAGAGTATGTCGAGCCGGCTTCCACCGGGTCAAAGCTTGCGGTGAGCGCCTGATTCTGGTTGCCACTTTCTGGTTCCTAGGGCGTATCGACAAATTCGAGATAACCCATACACCGGGTGCCCCATGTCCCGGGGACATGGGCCCGTTTTTTTAGCTGCCCATGGTGAAGTTGATGGTGATAGTGGTTTGCACCTCTGTGGGTTCTCCGTTCAGAAGATAAGGCTGGTAGCGTGCAGCGCGGATAGCGTCGAGGGCTGCGCCGCGCAGCATTCCAGGGCCGCTAACCACCTGCAGGCTCTCGATCGTTCCTGACTTCGAGATCATCGCCGTGACGATAACTGTGCCGCGGACTCCAGCGGCTCGGGCTATGGCCGGATAGACCGGGGTGATGGGCTTCAACAGAAGGCCGCGTGTAATGCCTTCCGAGACACGCTGAACCGCGGGCTTCGGCTTGGGGACGACGCTGACAACGGGAGGAGTCGGCCCAAGATTCGAAAGCACTGAGCCGATGACGTTGTTCGTACTATTCCCTGTGCCGAGGCCGATATTTGGGATGCCATTCTCTGCGAGACCTGGGTCCGGCGTCGCATCGGGCAGATGCGGGATATGCTGGGGAGCGGTAAATGCGTTGTCCACCATCGGTGTCGTCGGTAACACTGTCCTCGCTACGGTCTGCGCGATGACCTGAGGCGCTTTAGCAGGCATCGGCGGCTGAAGCGGTAGCGGTGTGATCGCCGACTTGGGAAGTGCTTCGGGGTAGAGCAGCGGATAGGTAATGCAGGCTGCTCCAATAACTAGCTGGAGACCAATCGAGGCGATAGCTGTGTAACGGCGGGCGGTGTGAATGCGTCCTGTGGATTCGATCAGGGCAGACTCAAGCATGGTGGCACTCTCCTTCATGTGAGTGCGCATCCAGCGAGGAATGCGTACGCTGCCATAGACACTGGCGGCCCTAAGTTTGTTCCTTACCTTCTTGTTCCCTGTATTCCTGTTCCAGCATCGACATCAGTACCAGCGAGGTATAGTTCCCGTCGTGATAGTGGGCTTCTCGCAGAATTCCTTCCTGCTGGAAGCCGGCAGAACGGTAGAGCGCCTGGGCGCGCTCGTTCTCTTCGGCTACATCCAGCCATAGCCGATGCGCACCATACTCGCGGAAGGCGAGCCGCATCGCTTCAAGCAGCATCGGACGGCCCAGGCGCTGGCTGGGATTGCGTACTGCGATACGGCGCAGTTCAATGATGTGGTGCGGTGAACGACGCCCGGCCATAATGACGTACCCGGCAACGCTGTCGTCCGCGTGACGCGCAACGAGGTAAGCGAGATTCGAGTCATCGAGGGCGGCAAGATGTTGTTCCGACGGCTGCACGGTGATGTATGCGGGATAGAGTGACTCGATCGCGCAGATGGCCGGAATATCGTCACGTGTAGCTGGTTGAAGGGGCATGCCTTCAGCGTAGCGCAGGGTAGGATAAGGGGTGGTAAGGAGAGTCGAGTGGCATTTCGGGATTTGCGGGAATGGATCAAGGCGTTGGAGCAGGCTGGGGAACTGGTGCGGATCCGCGAGCAGGTCGATCCTATCCTCGAGATGGCCGAGATCGCCGACCGTGCGGTCAAGAGCGATGGTCCGGCGCTCCTCTTCGAGAACGTGAAGGGATATCCCGGAAGCCGCGTCCTGATGAACCAGTTCGGTTCAGAACGCCGCATGATGATGGCGCTGGGGGTGAACTCGCTCGATGAAGTCGCAGGACGCATTGAGGAGCTGCTGCATCCGCCGATGCCCGGCGGCCTGATGGACAAGCTGAAGATGCTGCCCAAGCTTGCAGAGGTCGGCCGGTTTTTCCCGAGGGTCGTCAGCAATAAAGACGCTTCTTGCAAAGAGGTCATCCGCCGCGAGAACTTCGACGTCCTTGAGTTTCCGGTGTTGAAGACCTGGCCGCAGGACGGTGGCCGTTTTATTACGCTGCCGCTGGTAACGACGAAAGATCCGAAGAGCGGTAAGCGCAACCTGGGCATGTATCGCATGCAGGTCTATGACGGTCAGACAACCGGTATGCACTGGCAGCGGCAGAAGAACGCCGCAGAGCACCTGCGCGAGGTCCTGCGTGAGGCAGCCGGTAACAGCACCGATGCGGTGAACGTGATGGCCCTGACGCAGGGGGGAACGGCAGCCGCTGCCGATGTAAGCAGCGTGCCGCAGCAGGTGCTGACGAAGATTCGTGGCAGCCGGATGGAGGTCGCGGTAGCGATTGGCTCCGACCCGGCGACGACCTTCGCGGCGATTGTGCCTGCTCCGCCCGAAGTAGAGGAGTACCTGATCTCTGGCTTCCTGCGGCAGCAGCCGTTGGAACTGGTGAAGTGCGAGACGGTCGATCTGGAGGTGCCGGCGCATGCGGAGATCGTGCTGGAAGGCTACGTCGACCTGACAGAGTTGCGTACCGAAGGCCCCTTCGGCGATCACACGGGCTTCTACACCATGAAGGACGAATATCCCGTTTTTCACATTACGTGCATCACGCATCGCAGAGACCCCGTGTATGCTGCCACGATAGTGGGCAGGCCTCCGATGGAAGATGCATGGATGGGGAAGGCGGTGGAGCGTATCTTCCTGCCTTTGATGAAGCTGACCTGTCCGGAGATTGTGGATGTGAATCTGCCGCCGGAGGGTGTCTTCCATAACCTGATGATCGTCTCCATCAAGAAGAGCTACGCCGGACAGGCGCGCAAGGTGATGAACGCCATTTGGTCCATGGGGCAGGCAATGTTCACCAAGATCGTGATCGTGGTGGATGAGGACTGCGATGTGCAGGATCTGGCCGAGGTCACGCTACGGGTAACCAACAATATCGATCCGGAGCGCGATATCCAGTTCACACTGGGTCCTCTGGACTCTCTGGATCACGCATCGCGTCTGCCGAACTACGGCAGCAAGATGGGGATCGACGCAACGCGGAAGTGGGCCGCAGAAGGCTTCACCCGCGAATGGCCGGACATGCTGGAGATGCCGTCAGAGATAAAGGCTCGGGTCGACAGTCTCTGCCGCAAGCTGGGGTTCAACTGATCTGATGAAGCGCTGGTTCTTACGCATTCTTGGAAGTCTTCTGGTGGTGGTTCTCGTCGCTGGTGCAGTGTTTTACCTACGGCCCCTGTGGGTGAGCGATCAATTGCTGCGCTACAAGATGTGGCGGCAGGGTGTAAGCAGCCATTACATCGAGCTGGACGGTCACCGGATTCACTACGTTGAAGCCGGGCCTGTGAACGGGAAGCAGCTATTGCTGGTTCACGGACTGGGAAGCCGTGTCGAGGACTGGGCTGAGTTGATGCCTCGTTTCGCCGGTGAGGGATATCACGTTTACGCACCGGACCTGTTAGGCTACGGCCGGTCTGCAAAGCCCCAGGGTTCCGACTACTCCATCGTTGAAGAAGAGAAGATGGTGGTGCAGTTCATGGACGCCATGCGCCTGGCACAGCCAGACGTGATCGGCTGGTCGATGGGTGGCTGGGTAAGCATGCGGCTGGCGGTCGATTATCCGCAGCGCGTTCGGCGTCTGGTGCTGTATGACACCGCCGGACTCTACTTCCAGGTGGACTTCTCGTTCGACAACTTCACGCCGAAGAGYATCGACGAGGTAACTGAGCTGCTGCGCGTTCTGGAGCCGGTGCCGACACGTCTGCCGGACTTCGTATCCCGCGATGTTGTACGGCGTGCCTCCGAGAATGGATGGGTGACGCAGCGGAGTATTCACGCGATGACCATCGGGCGAGAGCTGATGGACTTCCGCTTGAGCGGCTTGAAGCTGCCCGTGCTGATCGTGTGGGGAAAGATGGATCGTCTGATTCCTCCCGTGACCGGCGAGCGGTTACAGCAACTGGTGCCGCAAGCGCGGCTGGAGATCGTGGATGGCTGCGGACATTTGGCTCCACGCGAGTGCCCCGTGCCCGTCTTCGCGGCTACGAAGGAATTTCTCACGTCAGAGCCCGCAACCGCCGGCGGCCGCAGAGAATGGCCGAAGTAAAGCGAGTTGCTGGTTGCTAGTTCCTGGTTGCTGGACGGGGATCAACCAATCTCGAACAACCCATACACGGGGTGCCCCATGTCCCGCGGGGACATGGGCCCGGCCTTTACTGTCCCAAGCACTGGTGCCGATCTCTTTTGAATTGTCGTTCGGGTAATGGAAGTATGACTGTACGAAGCGAGAATGCTATTTAATCTTCCGGCTTCCATTCATACGCCCCAGCCTGCGGAAGGCCGATATGCGCCAGAACGCGATGAACAAAGTTGCGAGCGATATCCTCGACGCTTTGAGGATGGTTATAGAAGGTCGGAATAACCGGATAGATGGTCGCACCGGCCTCCGCTGCAAGCTGCATATTGCGTAGATGAATGCGATTGAACGGCGTCTCGCGCACGCACAGTACCAGTGGCCGGCGCTCTTTCAGCGTGACATCCGCGGCGCGTTCGATGAGGTTAGAGGCAAGGCCGTTGGCGATGCCCGCCAGAGTACCCATGGAGCAGGGAAGCACAATCATGCCGTGGCTAAGATGACTCCCACTGGCAATCGCTGCTCCTATGTCGTCCTGTCCGTGATGCACGATCTTGTCTGAGCTTCGGCCAAGAAGACGTTCCACCAGTTGGGTGCGGCCGGCTAGTTGCAGCTCTTCGGCAAAGACACGGAGAGCTGCATCCGATGCAACCAGATGGATACGGCGAACGCGAGGGTCGGTATCGAGCATCTGAAGAGCAAGACGTGCGAAGATCGCACCGCTGGCTCCGGTAATCGCAAGCGTGATAACCCGTTCTTGCACAATAACTTCGCTCACAGCAATCATTAGAGCATTTTCCCTGTTGCTGGGTAGTCCGGAAGGGTGTGCTGTGGCGTTTTCATTGCGGAAAACGCCCATAGATGCGGGAGTCCGCGCGACATCTACAGGAAAAATGCTCTATCGCAGACAAGGTGAGCAACCAATCCCGTCGCGACTTTTTTCTGTTGTGGAGGTCGAAGCCTACGAAGCCGTAAACAGTTTGTTGTAAGTTGCATCGAAATAGATACGGGACTGATGAGCTTATTTGGGTTGGGGAGATTTTTCCGTTGGGGCATATATGCGGTACTTTTTTTTGCCTCGTTTGCCGCGCAGGGCAGTGTCGCAC
>NZ_JBFRCY010000179.1:0-6823 GCF_052113305.1 Terriglobus sp. YAF25 | reverse complement strand
CCTCTGCACCCCGTCGATCAATGCCAGCCTCTGCGGTTTGAACAGCAGCGGTGGAGCGGCGTCTACGGCTGCCGTCTCCGATACCTACTGGGCTGATTTCCTCTTCGGCACCACCAGCGCCTATCAGCTCGCCAACTACTTCGTTGTTCACCTGCGCCAGAGCATGCACAACTGGTATGCCCAGGATGACTGGAAGGTGAACAATCGCCTCACGCTGAATCTTGGTCTGCGCTGGGAGTACGGCTCGCCTTACTCAGAGCAGAACAACTACATCTCCAACTTTGATCCCACCTCGCAGACCGTGTTGACCCTTTCCCCGGGAGCAGTGACCGGAAACGGCATCACGAAGCTGCCTGGCTCCGGCGGTGTCTACGGTAAGACTCTGATGGATCCGGATCTGAATGACTTTGGACCCCGCGTCGGCTTCTCATATGCGGCTACTTCGAAGACGGCGATCCGCGGCGGCTTTGGCATGAGCTACGTTCACTACTGGCGTGCGGGCTCGGGTAACATCACGGGCATCAATGCGCCCCAGGCGTTATTTGTCGCTGTGGCACAGTCAACACCGAGCACGACGAATCAGTGCCCGGCGGGTGCTCCCGATACCTCCTGCTACGTGCGTGCGGAGCAGGGTTTCCCCTCAACGCTGGTGACACAGTTCAACAAGGCAACGGACAACATTACCTGGGTTCCGCGCAACACGCGTGACGCCTACGTGGAGAGCTACTTCCTCAGCGTGCAGCAGCAGTTGGYCAAGAACATCCTGCTGGACGTCGCCTACGTGGGCAACCACGGCCTGAAGCTGCAGGGCTTCCTGAACGGCAATCAGAAGAATCCGTCACAAAACTTTGCCCGTCCCTATGGAAACTGGCCCAGCGATATCACCACAGCGCTGAACGAGTTCATGTCGAACTACAACGCGCTGCAGGTGCGGTATGAGCAGCGTGCGACCGGCGGCCTGACGCTGCTGAACTCCTTCACCTGGCAGCACTCCCTCGATAACGCCAGCGCCTCGCTCGAAGGCAACACGCCTTCGCCGCAGGATGCCAACAACATCCGCGCGGATTACTCTCAATCCGACTACAACCTTCCGGTATCGAACGTCACCAGCCTGGTCTACGAGCTTCCGTGGGGTCGCGGCCGCCGTTGGATGAACAAGACCAACGGTTTCGTCGATTCGGTTCTGGGTGGATGGCAGTTGAGCGCTATCAATACCCTGCAGGCGGGTACACCATTCAACCTGACCTATACACCGAACTCGGCGACAGCCGTTTCGCCGCAGATTGGCGCCAGCTACCGCGGTGCGAATCTCTATCGTCCGAACCGTGTCGCCGGAACTCCAGTCACGCAGGGACGTTCTGTTCGTGCGGCGGGCACCGGTTATGTGCAGTACGTAAACCTGGCCGCCTTTGCGCTGCCGGCGACCCGCGACTCCGCAAACAACCTGCTCAGCCCGTTTGGCAATGCGTCGCGTAACCCGGGCCGTACGCCTGCCTTCTACGAGACGACACTCGCGGTGAACAAGAAGTTCTCCACGCCGATCGAAAGCCTGAAGGCTGAGTTCCGCACGGAGTTCTACAACATCTTCAATCACACTAACCTCTACCTGCCTTCCGGTGGTCTGGGTGGCACCCTGGGCGGCGCCCCTTCCAGCGGCGGCGTGGTATCAAGCACCTTCGAGCCCCGTATTGTCCAATTCGGCTTGAAGATTCTCTACTAGACGAGAGGCACTTAACCGGCGGCAGACGTGACAAACGTCTGCCGCTTTTGTTTTCTATGTATGCTTTCTACGAGAGGAAAATCCTAGGATGCGTTTGTTGGGGAAGGCTGTAGCGGCCGCTGCGATGGCGGCGGCATGTGTCTCGGCGGTGGCCGATGAGTATCACGCAAAACCGAAGCTGGTTGTCATTCTGGTTCTGGACCAGATGCGCGGCGATTATCTTGACCGGTATCGCGACGACTTCAAAACCGCGAACGGCTTCAATCTCTTCCTGAAGAAGGGCGCGCACTTTACCGATTGCTACTACGACTACGCCAATACCCACACGGCTCCCGGCCACTCGACCATCGGTACCGGAGCCTATACGGATGGTCATGGTATCCAGGCCAACCAGTGGTGGGATTTCTCGCGTTCGACGGAGCATGTCTACTCTTCGGTGGATGACGACGACTACAAGGTCGTCGGAGCGCCTGCCGGAGCGACCATTACTCCCGGTCAGTCACCGCGGAACCTGATGGCTTCCACTCTCGGCGATGAGATTGTGCTGGCGACACATGGTGAGGCGAAGGTCTTCGGCATCTCGCTGAAAGACCGCGCTGCGATTCTGACCTCGGGGCATGCTACGCAGGGCGCCTTCTGGATTGATCAAAAGTCCGGCCACTTTATAACCTCGACCTACTGGATGAACGATCTGCCGGCCTATGTCGCGAAGTTCAATGCCAGCGGCAAGGCTGAGGCGGCGGCCAAAGAGGTCGGCGGCAAGGGACAGAACTTCTATAACGAGGTTGGCGCGACCCCGGCGGGTATCCGCTACGAGCTCGAGTTCGCAGAGACTCTCATCGATGCCGAGCAGCTCGGCAAGCATCCGGTCACCGATATGGTGACGATCAGCCTGTCGTCAACCGATATCCTCGGACATGCTGTCGGGCCGAACGATCCCAAGCAACGTGCCCTCCTGGATGGAGCTGATATAGAGCTGGACAAGTTCTTCACCTGGTTGAATACGCATGTCGACGGTGGCATGGCGAATGTCTGGGTGGCCATGTCGGGCGATCATGGTGTCGCTCCGGCGGTTGGTGAGACGCAGAAGCTCGGCATGCCGGCAAATACGTTTTCCTACGCCGGTCTGATCGATGCCATGAACGAAGAGCTGACGAAGAAGCTCTCCCCGGGCAATCCGCAGAAGTTCCTGCTGCAGGGCGGGGAATACGCCTACTTCCCGCTGGATCAGCGTGTGTGGGAGAAGCTGCATATGTCTGAGGCCGATGCCGAAAACATGGTTGCGGCTATGCTGCCTGAGGTGATGGCGAAGACACAGCCTGGCCTGCCGGGCTCAAAGCCGGCATCGAAGCCGATGGTGCGCCGCGTGTTCACGAAGGCACAGATGGCCTCGGGAGATCTGCCGAACAACGATCTCGGCCGTCTGCTGCAGCACAGCTACTCGCCGAATGGCGGATGGCAGGTCTTTGCGCTCTTCGGCGAGTACCAGCTTCCGGGTGCGGCGACGGGCACAACGCACTATGCGCCGTACTCGTATGACCGTCACGTGCCGCTGGATTTCTACGGTTCGGCGTTCATTCCGGGCACGTATCACGACCGCGTCGCGCCGGTGGACATCGCTGCGACCTTTGCTTCGCTGCTGCGCATTAATCAGCCATCCGCCTCGGTGGGGCATGTGTTGACGCAGGTTCTGAAGCCTGAGGCGGAGCCCACCGCCGCTGCCCCTAGGACAAAGTGAGGATGCGCGGACAGGGACACTCTTGATAAAGTTCTAGCCGTGATCACACGGCGTAGCTTTCTTGGTTCTCTGTCCGCGGTCTCCGCTGGTCTGGCGGTAGCCGACGCTCTCCCCCTTGCAGCTTTTGCGAAGTCACCCGCCTCCAGCGATGTGACCAAATATGTGAAGATCGCCATCGGTACCGGCGGTCACGGACATACCTATCCCGGCGCAACTATGCCATGGGGAGCTGTGCAGCTCAGCCCCGATACCGGTGTAAAGGGTTGGGATCACTGCTCCGGATATCACTGGGACGACAAGACCATCCTCGGCTTCAGCCACACCCATCTCAGCGGTACGGGCGCTGCCGACCTGCTCGACTTCCTGGTCGTGCCGCGGGTCGGAGCGGTAAAGCTGGCGCCGTCGGAGTATCAGCAGAGCTTCTCGCATGACGAAGAGGTTTCTCGTCCGGGGTATTACAGCGTCAAGCTGAAGGATTCCGGTATCTTCACTGAGCTCTCAGCGACCGAGCGTTGCGGCGTCCACCGCTATACCTTCCCGGAGTCAAAGTCCGCGACGATCATGCTCGACATGACGCATCTGATCGAAGGCAATCCGCAGAAGGTCAATTGGGCGAAGGTGAAGGTGGAAGGCCGCCGCATGTTGACTGGCGGACGCAGCACGCAGCTCTGGTCTCCCGGACGCGAGATCTACTTCGCCATGGAGTTCTCCCGTCCCGCGGACTCGATCCAGATCTTTGCCGATGACAAGCTGGTGCAAGGAGAGACCTCCAACGAGCCGCGCCTGAAGGTTGTGGCGCACTTCCATACCACGGCAGGGGAGAAGATCCTAGTCAAGACGGGCATCTCCGGCATCAGCACCGAGGGCGCGCTGGCGAACCTGAAGGCCGAGGTTCCGCACTGGGACTTCGATGCGGTGCAGCACAAGGCGCACCAGGCGTGGCAGCAGGCGCTCGGCGCCATTCAGGTGGAGACGGAGAACACCCGGCACAAGGAGATCTTCTACACCGGCCTGTATCACACCATGCTGGCGCCAACGCTCTTTGACGACGTGACCGGCAAGTACGCGGGCATGGACGGCAAGGTGCACGATCTGCCCGCGGGGCTGCACAACTACTCCACCTTCTCGCTGTGGGATACCTACCGCGCGCTGCATCCGCTCTACACGCTGATCGCTCCGGAGAAGGTGCCCGACCTGGTCAATTGCCTGATCCGCGAAGCGGAGCAGAGCCCGGGCGGCGTGCCCATCTGGCCGCTGCAGCAGAAGGAGACCTTCTGCATGGTCGGCTATCACTCGGCTCCGGTTGTGGCTGAGGCGCTGGTAAAGGGCTTCCAGGGCATCGACGCCAAGGCTGCCTACAAGGTCTTCCGCAAGCGCGCGATGGTCGATGACTATCGCGGCCTTGGAGCGTATCGCAAGTACGGTTACATCCCCTGCGATGTCGAGGAAGAGAACGCCTCCAAGACGATGGACTACGCCTACGACGACTCCGCCGTTGCGGCCATTGCGAAGGCTGCAGGTGAGCAGCAGGAGTCGGAGCAGTTGCACAAGCGTTCAAAGAACTACCGCAATCTCTACGACAAGGAGACCGGCTTCATCCGTCCGAAGTATACCGATGGCCGCTGGGCCGGTCCGTTTGCTCCGAACGCGATCAGCGTCTCGCGCAAGTGGCGCGACTACACCGAGTCCAACGCCTGGGTTACCACCTTCAGCGTGCAGCACGATCCCAATGGCCTGGCAGAGCTGATGGGTGGCAAGCAGGCTCTTGAGAAGAAGCTCGATGACCTGTTCTCGGCAGACTCCACGCAGCCGCCGGACATGCCGCCCGATGTCGCCGGACTTGTTGGTCAGTACGCTCACGGCAATGAGCCCAGCCATCACATCGTGTATCTCTACAACTACGCGGGCGTTCCGGAGAAGGCACAGAAACGTCTCCGCAGCCTGATGGAGACGATGTACGACAACAAGCCAAACGGCATGCAGGGCAACGAAGACTGCGGCCAGATGTCTGCCTGGTATGTGCTGAGTGCTCTGGGTATCTATCCGGTCGATCCTGTAAGCGCGACCTGGGATGTCGGCACGCCGCTCTTCGACCGCGCGACGCTCGAGGTAGGCAACGGCAAGACACTGACCATCGAGACCAAGCGCAGCTCAGCCGACGCGGCGATCGTGAAGAGCATTACCTTCAACGGCGAAAAGCACGAGGGACTGACCTTCGAACACGCCGCTCTAGCTAAGGGCGGGAAGATCGTTTTCGAGATGGCATAACTGCCATTTGACGCTCGACTCACCGCGTGTTGCGATGGAGATGTGAACGTTTCAAAACAGCTTCCGGTCGATCTCATCCTGCCGGAAGTTGTCCAGCATCTCCTCGCAACGCCTTCTCTTGTGATTGAAGCGGCTCCGGGCGCGGGTAAGACGACCCGCGTGCCTCCGGCGCTGCTTAAGATTCTTCCAGGCGAAGTCATCGTTCTCGAGCCGCGGCGTATTGCGGCTCGTATGGCCGCACGTCGTGTCGCCCAGGAGATGGGCGAGCAGGTCGGAGAGACGGTCGGCTACCAGGTGCGCTTCGAAGAGGTCTCCGGCCCGCGGACGCGGCTGCGTTTTGTCACCGAAGGTGTGCTGACACGCCGCCTGCTCTCGGACACGATGCTCAAGGGTGTCAGCGCCGTTGTACTGGATGAGTTCCATGAGCGGCATCTTGATGGCGATCTGGCCTTGGGGCTGTTGCGGCGGTTGCAGGTGACGACACGTCCAGACCTGAAGATCATCGTCATGTCGGCCACGCTGGATGCCGCGCCGATTGCTCAGTATCTGGATAACTGCCCGATCGTGCGCAGCGAAGGCCGTGCCTTTCCACTGCAGCTTGATTACGCGGGCTACTCCACCGCTCCGTTGGAGCAGCAGGTCGCTCGCGCGGTGGAGACACTTCTCTCCGAGGGAGAGACCGGAGATACGCTGGTCTTTTTGCCGGGTGTTGCCGAGATCCGTCGTGCTATTCGCGAGATTGAGCCCATCGCGCGCCGAAGAGGCATGCTGCTGGCTCCGCTCTATGGCGAGCTCTCTCCCGCCGAGCAGGACATGGCTGTGCAGAAGGCGTCGAAGCAGAAGATCATCGTCTCCACGAATGTTGCCGAGAGCTCGGTGACGGTGGAAGGTGTGACTGCCGTCGTCGACAGCGGCCTGGCTCGTATCGCCGGTCACTCACACTGGACGGGGCTTCCTATTCTTGAAGTACAGCGCGTCAGCCAGGCCAGCGCAAAGCAGCGCGCCGGGCGCGCAGGACGCACCGCGCCCGGCCGCGTGATTCGGCTGTATGCCGAAGAGGACTTCCGCCGCCGCCCTGAGGTTGATCGTCCCGAGAT
>NZ_JBFRCY010000178.1:0-8195 GCF_052113305.1 Terriglobus sp. YAF25 | reverse complement strand
GGGCTGGGCCGTAACGTGCTCTGAATACGCCCAGATCGCTCTAGCTGGACATTCAATTCAAAAGACTTATGCGCGTATCGTAAGACTGAACTGTTCTGAACGTTGCCAGGTCAACCTTCTCCGCCTCAGACTTTGCCCGTATGTATTCTCGAGGATGCTTCCAAGCGATCTCAAACGCTGTGCGGGCCAAGAAAACGATGACTGTCATTCAGAACGAAGCTCTTCTCCTTGTCCCTCCAGATAGCAGGTACCAGTATTGACGCGGCGAGAGTTCCACCAAGTCCTGCTCAGCGCAGCGACAACCTTCCTGGGCCCCCGAATCGGCAGCGCAAAGCAACCCGCTTTCAAAACCTTCGTCCATCCTGGAATTCTTCATACGGCCGCGGATTTTGAACGGATGCGGCACGGTGTCGGGAACGCTGTCGAGCCGCTGGTTCAGGGCTTTGAGAAGCTTCGGGAGCATCCGTCCTCCCAAGCCGGCTACAAACCGCATCCTTTTGGCGACGAGATCGGGCGGAATCCATCGGTCAACTTTACCGAGTTCGACTCCGATGCAAACGCCGCCTATCAATGCGCCCTGATGGCCGCGATCACCGGCGAGTCCCCCTACGCGGCATTGGCCGGCGAGATCGTGCGCGGGTGGTCCAATTCGCTGCAACGCGTCTCCGGGGCAGATGCCGTATTAATGGCCAGCCTCGGTCCGTTCAAATTTGTGAATGCCGCTGAGATTCTCCGCTGGCTGGGTGAGTTGGGCCCCTCTGACACGGCAGCGTGTACCGCGATGCTACGGCGAGCCATCGTTCCCGCCATCCTTGATTTTGCTCCGTTCGCGAACGGCAACTGGGATACCGCAGCCGTCAAGACTATGCTGGCGATCGCCGTCTTTTGCGATGATCCGGTCCTGTTTGAGCGAGCAACCTCCTATTACCTTCACGGCGATGGTGACGGCCGGCTCACCCACTATATCTATGAGAATGGCCAGTGCCAGGAGAGCGGTCGCGACCAGCAACACACGCAGCTGGGTTTGGCGCACATGGGCGATGCCTGCCAGATCGCCTGGAACCAGGGATGGGACCTCTATGGGGCGCACGACAACCTGCTCCTGCGAGGCTTCGAGTACACGGCCTCCTACAATCTTGGCGGACAAGTGGATTTTCGGCCTGACCTGGACCGCACCGGCAAATACAGACATAAGGTCATCTCAGAACCCAGTATGCTGCGCCCGATCTACGAACAGATCTTTGCGCACTACCATCTGGTTCGCGGGCTTCCCACACCAAATCTCGCCAAGGCAGTGGAACAGATAAGACCGGAGGGACCAAGCCAGGGAGCGGACCATACGGGGTTTGGCACCCTGCTCTATACGCGCCCCGCACGAGACTCAGATTCACCGCCTCCGGACGTCATTCCAATCTCGCTTCATGCCCAACACACCACTCACGGTATTCAGCTCGACTGGCTCACGCCTCGGACAAAGAGGTCCTTCACTCTCCAACGAGCCGGAATGCGCTGGCCTGTTCCCTCCGGTACAACGCACTACACCGACGCGCACGTCAACGAGGGGCAACTATATACCTACCGCTTCTCCGCGCCCGCGAGTGATTCCTTTTCGCCGCTTCCTGTGACGATCACAGCAGGGCTTCCTCCCGGATGGAGAAACCAGCCTCTTGGCTCCTCATCAGGTACGGCGGATACTCAGTTCGACGGCAAGGTCTTCACCCTGATCACCGCAGGCAAAGGTCTGCTGCAACCCGAAGATGAAGGCCTGTTTGTGGCTGCACCAGCTTCCGCGACGCAGCTCTCGGTCCGTTTCATTCCCCAGGTTGCCTCTCAAGCCGCCGCGGTCGGACTCACTTACCGCACTGGGTTTGAGCAAAACGCACCCTGCGCCGTTTTGCTTCTAGGGCCGACGCAGGGTGATTTGGAAAGGCATGGCTGGGTATTGCGATTCTCCATGCGGGACTTCTCCGGGGAGATCACATCCATCTCGCAGATGGAATTGCCCGCGCCTGTCGTCCAATACGGACGGCTGATGAAACCCGTCTGGCTTCGTATGACGCGTAGAGATTCCTCCGTAATTGCCGCTTATTCGCTCGATGGCCACACATGGGCACAGGCCGGCGAAAGCCGGATGGTGCTTCGCGGCCGGTTGGGATTGATCGGAGCTTCGGGCGTCACCGAAGTCTCCACCGCTCTACGATTTGAACTCGTCGAAGATTCGTCGAACGAATCATTGCAATCTGCTTCCCCTGTAAGGACCACGTGAAGATGCTCATGGAAAAACCAGGAACTCTCGCTCTCATCTTCGTTATCGCGCTATCGAGTCTCGCAGGTCCTTTTGCGAAAGGACAATTGACTGAAAATGAAAAGAAGGCTGTCGTAGGCGACTCTCCGGCCGATCCTGGTCAAGTTGCCTCTGATCTCTCACCTGCCTTGCGGCGTTCGGAGATTCAAAAAGCCATGAGGATGGTCGCGGACTGGCAGAACGCGCGCATCGCTGACTCGCCCAGCCAGGACTGGACCTTCGCCACCTTGTATATGGGGATGCTTGCTGCGTCGAAGACCCTGCATGAACCGCGATATGAGAACACGGTTCTGAAGGTTGCAGAACACTATCAGTGGACTCTCGGACCACGCCAGACTCATGCGGATGATCAGGCAATTGGCCAGGCCTATCTGCAGCTCTATCGAGAGAGGTCTGATCCTGCCCGGATCGCACCGCTGCGCTCTCAGTTCGATCGCATCATGCAGACCCCCGACGATCCGGCCAAGCCCGTCTGGTGGTGGTGCGATGCTTTATTCATGGCCCCGCCGGTCTGGGCGGGCCTTTCCACGACGACTCACGATAGTAAGTACGTCGAGTATATGGACCGCGAGTGGCACGTCACCGCCGATCTGCTGTGGGATCCTCACGAGAAACTCTTCTCCCGCGATGCCAGCTATCTCGCAAAACACGAAGCCAATGGGCGAAAGGTCTTCTGGTCGCGTGGCAACGGATGGGTGATGGGCGGACTGGTTGAAGTACTGCAAGCTCTCCCTGAACGAGATAGCAGGCGTGCGTTCTATATTCAGAAGCTCAAGGAGTGTCAGAAGCAGTCGCTGCCATTCAAGGCGATGATGGGCTATGGCGCGCCGGACTGCTCGATGCCGGCGCCTATCCGCGTCCGGAGATCTCGGGATCCGCATTCTTTGTCTATGCCATGACGTGGGGCGTGAGGAACGGCATTCTCGACCGGAAACGCTATGAACCGGTTATTAGGCGAGCATGGGCAGGCGTCCTTAAACATATCTACGCTGACGGCCGGCTCGGTGATATTCAACCTGTCGGCGAAGCTCCCGGAGCATATGGCCCTGGAGCCAGCTATGTGTTTGGAGTCGGCGCCTTTCTGCTGGCCGGAACGGAACTGGACCACTGGGTCGCTGATCGGGCGCCAAGCAGCAAAGCCAGTGGACGCAGATAAAAGAGACCTCTTATGGAGCCGCCTTAAAGGTAAGGCCGCTGAAATGCCCTTCTGTCCCCGGACCGATCCAAAGAGCGATGCCGCCGGAGGAGTCACCTAACTTGAGATCATTCACAATCAGACAAGGCTGACTTGCGCCGTTCACATAGAGTCGAGCCTTCGTTCCGTCGATCGTGATGCGGTAGTGAATCCATACCCCCGGTTCAATATCCACGTAGCTCTCGTACTTCTCGGGAGCCTGTTTGCGAGATTCCGCAAAACTGAAATCCGGGTATTCGCTGTACTGCGTCGAATGGTTACGACGCACCTGGTCATCCGCACGACCGTTGGTGGGGCGTAGATAGATGTACTCGAATCGATCGTTTTGGAGATGGAACGCGATTCCGATAAAACCGCGCGCGCCCTCGGGAACTCCGGCGGCTGGTGCACCGGCAAGGTCCACCTCGATCGAACCATTGTGCAAGGCGGCGTCTTTTACAACGGCGTACGCCTCACCATTGGCGACCTGGCCGTCCTCTGTGACCTTGATCGCGTGCTTGCCACGATATTCCACGGCCGCCAGTTTCACCCTGTGAGGAACCAACTGACCGATCGCTTGGGAGGATGCAAAGGGTGTGCATGCAAACGGTACGGCGACGGAAGCCCACAAAACAGCTTTAGAGACGGTCATCATCTGTGTTTTTTTCATAGGTCTCCCCCCTCTCTGCCTTTCGACTCTAACTGATCCTTACGAAGGAGCTTCCGGAATTGTTCCACATGAGTACTCCCTCGCTTGGAAGCACGTCCAATACTTCAAAAATCCAGCACGCGGAAATAAAACCAGAGGGACAAGACCACCACGTCTCGATCATTTCGGAACCCAGAAAGGCTCTTCCGACCGAACAAGCTGAATTGGGACCTCAGGCGTAAACGACTTGATCCACTGGGCCATCTCAAGCATTCCCTGTTCTTCTGAGATGTTGTGCCCGAGCATAATCCATCCCTTTGGAATACCCAGAGTGGTCGCGTCAAGCACATATGCCGGGCTGTCCAGAAAGCCATCGCTCTCCTGCTGTTCTCCACTTACAACCACATCCACATCAGCACTGTTGATGGTGGGTGTTGCATAGCCCACACCGAGCTGCACACGGCTCACCTTCGCCTTCGGGTCACCCACGACTCTCAACGCTCGATCCCCGAGCTTCTTTTGAAATCCGGCTGCCAGTTCGCCGAGCGTTGTCTCCGGTAAAGTGAAATGGTGCGATTGAGGCGCCGTTTCATATTTGCTCTCCAGACCGAGAGCACGTGCGGCCCCAACGTAGATAAAGTCAGGCTTCTGCGCATGCATGTGATCGTGCATGCGAAAGACAACGATATCGTGTTCCCGCATAAACTCTGTCTTCAGTTTGTAGGTGGAGTCCCCCTCCACAAGATCAGTCTTATCCGGATCATTCCAATACGTATCTTCGTGCGGGATGATCATGTTGCATCCCTGCTCTGCAGCACGGCGGATCATGTCGTAGGAACAGAACATCGTCGCTGCGATTCCTTTGACGATGGTGTCTGGCCCTCCGAACTTGAAGGTGTCGCGATACGTGGCTGTTCGCCATGGAAAGCCGAGATTGGTCTTGATACGGGCAACGACATCACCCGCGGTCAATGTGCTCATAGCGTCGGTCTCCAGTAGGGATCTCCGGCGGAGATCCATGTTGATGAAATCTCAGGAACAATCGTCTTCAGCCACTGCGCGCAGGACTGCATGCCAGGACCTTCGGAGACGATGCGGCCGACAAGAATCAGCGATTTCTTTCCGCCGAGCGCTACCGCGTCGCGCACATATTCGACGGTTTCCCACTCGCGGACTTCGCCGGCAATGATGGTGTCTACTTCAGGGAGTATCTGGACTGCGGCCTGGAGAGGCGTCGATCCGGAAAGAAAAGCGACCTTTCGAATGCGCAAGCTCTGATTCCCTACAATGCGCATGCCTCCACGAGACTTAAGCGATCTCTTCACGTGGGAGGCGAGGGCATCGAGCGATGTCTCCGGGATGGTCAGATGAGCCGGATCTCCTGCGCCGATGAACTTCGACCATCCAAGCTCACTTGCGAGCCCCTGCGCAAATGGATCGGGTCTGCGTAGACGCCAATGATCGCTAAGTCGCAACACAACCAGATTGTGCTTTTTCGCGAACTCCGCCTTGGCCGTGAACACAGGATCGGCAGGTGGCGGAGCATTGGGGGCCTCGTTCTGAGGTATTCCCGGAATGCGGCGAACCGGAGGAGTCGGAGAATCCGCCTTTGCAAAAAAAGTGGGTTCACAGGTGACGATCATGTTCGCTCCTGCTTTGACTGCGGCGTTGAGCACATTCAACGATGCAAGCGCTGTGGTGGCGATTCCCGTAACGACCGTTGTAGCATCGCCTGTCTTGATGGTGTCGACCGTATCCGGCTTCCATTCGACGCCGACATTCTTCCGTATACGCTCGAAGATTTCCTGCGCAGTGACGCTACCGCTGATCGTACGCGCCACGGATGTCAGCGGTGCAGAAGCAACGCTGCTTGCTGTCAGGGCGACAAACTTTCGTCTTGAAATAAGGTGCATAGAGTTTCGTCTCTTGGTAAAACTCCGATTGTGGCTCTTTGAGAGGCGAACAACATCATAGCCTTACCCATGCCTCAAGCGGCGGACGATCTGCGATAAGGCATATTTGTCACGAAAGCTTTTCTAAATGCTTGCAAGAAGTTCACGGCTCTGGTGTATTTAAGCCAGTTCAAAAACCAGCGTGTCCCCCTTTCGGTCTTCTCCCCCCGACGTTTTAGTTCCACCCGATTGACACGCAAAATCACAACTGAATAGCGAACAAACAATACTTCCAATACCTTCGGAGGCAGTACTGATGAGACCTTCCAAGTTCTGGCTGGTGGTAGTGTACGTATGCTTGCTCTCGACCCGGGCCTGGTCGCAGGGAGCGACAACGCAATTGCGAGGGACGGTACTCGACCCGTCCGGAGCAACCGTGAAAGGTGCGGCCGTGCACCTGGTCAACCAGGCGAACTCACTCGCTTTTGATACGGTGACCAGTGACGCCGGCGAATATACCTTTCTCCAAATTCCGCCAGAGCTATATCTCCGACCAGTCGAACTCTACGGAGAGTCGCAATGGCACGGTCTCGGGCGCGCGCTCAGACCAGACGAATCTCACGCTGGACGGTGTCGATAATAACGATCAGATCCTTCCGGCAGCATTCTCCGGGGCTCTACGCACGCCAATCGACTCGGTCGCCGAGTTCCGCGTCGTCACCTCGAACGCAAACGCGGACACTGGCCGCAGCTCTGGCGGACAGGCTAATGTTGTCACCAAGTCCGGCGGTAACTCACTGCACGGCACGTTGTATGAGTACAACCGCAACAGTTTCGGACAGGCCAATGAGTGGCTGGTGAAGCAAGCACAGTTGGGCTCGGGTGAGCCCAACCGGCCAGGCAAGCTGATCCGCAACACCTACGGAGCGTCACTTGGCGGCCCAGTGAAGAAGGACAAGGTCTTCTACTTCGGCAACTACGAGGGGCAGCGCACCAACGAAGGTGTCCCCGTGATACGGACCGTTCCCAGCATGAGCCTACGCGCCGGTCAGTTGAAGTACGAGGATATAAACGGAGGGGTAACGACTCTTTCGGCCAGCCAGATCGCGGGCATGGATAGTTGCACGTCCACCTGCCCCTGGGGAGCAGGCCCAAACCCGAATGTCCTGTCGACCTTCACGCGCTACCCTGCACCCAACTCAAACACATCGAGCGATGCCTACAACCTGGGAACCCTGACGTTCTCTTCCCCGCAGCCTATTATCCTCAACACCTATGTCGCGCGTATCGACTTCAATCTGAACGATCACAATCAGATCTTTGCACGCGGGACCATGATGAATGACCGGAACTCAAGCCTGCAGTACTACCCGGGCAAGCCGGTCGGTAATTCAACCAACAACTCCAAGGGATTGGCGGTTGGCTACACCTGGACGCCGTTACCCTCCGTTGTCAACAACGTTCGCTTTGGTTTTACCCGGCAGAGCTATGCGACCATCGGTATCGGTCAGGGTGCATATGCCTCACTTCGTAATATCGATCTTCCTGAGTCGAACTCCCGCAGCACAAAGACGAACGTGCCGGTCTTCAACGTCATTGATGATTACAGCTATGCGAAGGGCCGCAACACGATTCAGGTTGGAGCAAACTGGCGGCATTTCAACTACAACAATCTGACCGATGCCAACTCGTGGGACGACTCCCTGGCGAATGCATCCTATCTGACGGGCTCCAGCATTTCGAACACCGGCGGCCCGCTCGATCCCGGCGCGTATGGATATTCTCCGGTAAGTGACGATTTCTCCACCAACTACGACTACGCGGCAACGGCGCTGATGGGCCTGATGTCGCAGACCACCAATCGTTATAACTACAAGGTCTCAGCAGATGGAAAGATAGGAACAGCGCTCGGACAGGGCGCCCCGGTAGCACGCGACTACCGCACGAACGAGTTCGAGTGGTACATCCAGGACACGTTCAAGCCCATCCCCAACCTCACCATCACCGCCGGCCTCCGCCACACCATTTTGCAGACTCCCTATGAAGCGAACGGCCAGCAGGTACAACCGACGATCGATTTGCATCAATGGTTCGTCAACCGCGGCACCGGCGCGCTTACAGGCCAGAGCATCCAACCGGACTTCGGCTTTGCTGCATCCGGAAAAGCGCATAACG
>NZ_JBFRCY010000177.1:0-14363 GCF_052113305.1 Terriglobus sp. YAF25 | reverse complement strand
GGACAGTATGTACCCGCGGCCCTTGTGATGGATAGTTAGAAACGAATCGCCGCGCCCCACTGGACGATACGTTGTTCCAGTACGCTGGTGCGGGTCGTTGTCGTGGCGCCATTCGCGACGCCAGTCGAGGTATTGACCGGCTGCGTGATAGCAAGCGTGCTCACGTTGTTTGTGTTCAGGATGTTATTCGCCTCCAGAAGGAAGGTCGGCGCGAAACGATCCTTGATCTTCGGGAAGGTACGCGTGTAGCGGGCATCGATCTGAGCGATCGACGGTCCGCGAGCCGAGTTCCGGCCGACGAAGGCAGGACGCGCCACACCGCTGGTTGCCGCATCGCCATAGAAGGTCGTGTTGCTGGCCAGGATGTTTGCCTGATCTCCGGAGGAGATATTGCCGAGAATCGCGAGCATATTGTGGTTCGCAATCTCACGGCCTACACGGTTGCTAACGTTGAACTGAGGTTCAAGCACAGCGGACATGTTGAATGCATTCGGCCGGTTTACCGAAGAATTGCCGCGGTCAAACTTGCGGTTCAGCGTATTCGAGACGCCCAGGTTCTGTTCAAAGGTATTGACCTCTGGGGCGTCGGAGATGACGTGCGACCAGGTGTAGTTGGCATTGAACTGCATGCCCCGCATTGGCGACATCGTCACATTGGCAAACATGGCGTTGAAGCTCGAGTTCGCTCCGGACTCCACGCGGTTCACCTGATCGAAGCGCGGATCATACCGGGTCGAGGAGTTCACCGCCGCGCTGAAGACCGGACGGCCATCAGCCAGTGTTGCTCCCGTTGGGATGACGTTGACGTTATGCATCCACGGCAGGTTGCGGCCGTTGGACATGATGTAGCCGAGCGTTGTCGAGATGTGATTTGTGAGTTGCTGGGTCACCTGTAGATTGATATTCCAGGTGTACTCGTTCTTGATATTCGGATTGATAGTCGTCACGTTCTGCGTGGCGCCTGCACCTGACGCAGGAACAGTGGGAAAAGCGGGGCGTCCCGGAGTACCGCTGGCACCTCCGATATAGGTAAAGGAGGAGGTACGGTTCGAGCCGTCCAGGTTCAAGGCATTGAACCATAGATTAGTTGGAGTCTGTTGGTAGAAGATTCCGGCGGAGACCTTCACCGTCGTCGTGTCGGTTGCGCGATAACTGAAACCCAGGCGCGGAGCGAAGTTGGTGCTGGGAACGTTGAACTTACGCGAATCCGGATACAGTGCACTGGAATTCGCCTGGGGTGAAGAGAAACGATCGTAACGAATGCCATACACCGCCGTCAGCCGAGGCGAAAGCTGCCAGGTGTCCTGCGMGTACCCGCCGTAGAAGAGCGAGGTATAGCCGATACCATTGACGTCCGTCTGCGAGGCATAGTTAGCGTAGCCGTAGGGGTCGGTGCCATTCTTAGCGTTCAGATAGGCCTGAACTGTCGCGAAGGTGTAGCGGTTGAACGAGACCAAACGCTGCCGGTTCTGTAACTGTGAGAGCACAAAGCCGGCCTTGATCGTATGCGGTCCGCGAACGTAGCTGATGTTCTCGGAGCCGGAGGGTTGCTTGTCGTTGTATTGATCTCCACCGCTGCTGGTTCCGTTGAAGGCGGCGATGTTGGAAATCACAATTGCCGGTCCTTTCCCCGTGCTGGGTCCAGCGAAGTGAGTATTAGAGCGGAACGGCACCGAGAAGCGGAACTCATTCACCAGGCTGTTCGAAATCATTGAGATCCACTGCAGCCCGAAGACGTGCGCGCGATCCTTGAAGTCCACATTCGCGGTGGTCGCGTTGATACCCCCGACCTGTGTATTGAACGGGAAGGAGTTCCGGAAGTAGTTGTAACGCAGGAAGACGGAGTTTTTCGCATCGATATTGTAGTCCGTACGAACATCGACGAAGGTACCGTGCAACAAGCCGGGAGCCGGTACAAGCTCCGACGCCGCCAGGCCGATTGCCGCTGCATTTGCTGCCGTGATGGTTACAGGCGCCGGGCTACCACGCAGTACGTGTTCGTAGGATCCGAAGAAGAATAACTTGTCCTTCTTGACCGGCCCGCCGAGGTTGAAGGAGTGATCTTCAAGAATCAGATTAGGCTTCGTCGGGCTCGTCACCTTGTTCTGCAGCAGCGGATAGGCTGTAGCGTCGACCCAGCGTTTGATGAACTGATATGTCCCGTGGAACTGATTCGTACCGGAGTTGGAAATGACGTTGTACACGTCACCCGTTGTCCATCCGTACTCAGGCGCGAAGGAGTTGGAGACTGTCTGTACTTCCTTCACGAAGATATTGCCAATGGGGAACAGACGAAGGCCAGTACGATCGGCCTCGGTGTTCACCATGCCGTCCATCTGGTAGTTGATACGATCCATCAGGCCGTTGGTATTCAACGTACGAGGAATACCAAGCTCCGGATTCGGATGTCCCGATACTCCAGGCTGGAAGACGATGAAGTTGTAGGGATTACGTGAGGTCAGTGGAACGTTCTCAATCTCGGTCTGAGTGAGAGTCCGCTGCACATTCAGGTTGGTGGGATCGATGGAAGCGATGGAGGCCTCAACTGTCACAGCCGTGTCGGCAGTACCAACCTTTAGATCGCCGTCAATGACAGCCTCAGTACCGGCATTGAGGTTCACGCCCGATACTTTCAGCGGAGAGAACCCCGTTGATGTGATATTGACGATGTATTCACCCAGAGGCAAATTGACCAGCACATAATAACCATCGTTGCCAGTAGTTACGGTGCGCGTAAAACCAACCGAGGCATTTGTTACGGTGACCGTCGCCCCCGCGATGGCTGCACCGCTCGGATCCGCGACACGGCCGCGGATCGTTCCATTGATGGATTGCGATTGTCCATATGCCGCAGGTCCTGTGAGAGCAACAGGCCCAAGCATGGCAAACGCTAGCAGAACTGATCGAACACGATGAGTTCTCATAGTTTTGACCTCCCCCATTCAGCAACTGACCTTGAAATTTGAACCACGTAACCCGGATGGCCTGCCGACGACTACTCCAGCGCGGCCTCCGTTACTGCTACTGCATTGTTCAACCCAGCAGCTTGCTGTCCATGGCTTGTAGTGACAGAGCCACGGAACCATAGAGCTGGGCCTCGGGCCCAAGCACACTACATCGCACACGCGGATGCGGGAAGTCGCTGTCCGCGAGAACACCACCCACGGCTTCACACAACGCCAGGTGCGATCCAATGCCTCCACCCATAACGACCAGAGAGGGGTTGAAGAGCAATGTGATGGTCGCAATGGAATCGGCCAGAATGCGTGCCGTGTTCTTCAGAACGGCCCTCGCCTGTACATCGCCGGAGGCCGCTCGATCAAAAATCTGCGAAGCGCGCAAGGCACGCAGCTCGGCGTCATCGCGGGTTRCACGGTCCAGCTCTTCCCGCCACTGTGCTTCGATACCACCGCCACCGATCACACGCTCCAATTGGCCGGTGCGGTGCATTTCAAGGGGTTCACGCGCCATTCCAGGAACTCCGAGATAGCCGATCTCGCCGGCGCTCCACGCGGAACCATGATGGACCTGGCCACCAAGAAAGATACCCGCGCCGACACCGGTTCCCATGGCGATAAACACAAAGTCGTCGACGTTCTCAGCGGCGCCATGCCAGTGCTCCCCCACGGCGGCGAGGTTCGTATCGTTTTCTGCGATCACCTCGAACCCAAGCTGATCTTCCAGCAGAGCACGCAACTGGACCTCATCCCATCCGGTCAGGTTCGGGGCAGACAGCACAACGCCGCGCGCTACGTCGGTCACACCGGGCGCGCCCACGGTCAGGTGCTTCACCTTCTTGAGGGAGACCTTCGCATCCGCGCACATCTGCGTCAGTCCGCCGCGAAGCAGATGGCAGATCGAAACCGGATCCTTTTCCCGCGCCCCCAGCTTGCATGCCCACTGTGCTGCCGGCCGGCCGTCCAGGTCAGCAAGCATCATGCGCAGACGCGTTCCCCCAATATCGGCGCCGGCAACATAGGCATGTTCCGGCCGGAAGCGAAGCAGCTCCGCAGGACGCCCGCCGGAGGAGATTCCCTCGCCCAGGTATTCGATCAACTCCAACGCTTCCAGGTCTGCAATCGCGGCGGTCACGGTCGGAGCAGAGAGCCCTGACATCCGCACGAGATCGGCACGGGAGCAGGGGGAATTCTCCCGTACCAGTTGAAGAAGGGCCCGGTTGTTCGAATGGCGCAGATTTGCCGGACGAGAGATGCGCGGCTCACGCGAATTGGCAAGCGTAGAGGACATAGTCGGTGTAGGCAGATTATAAACAAACTTTACAAAGTCGCAAGTGGGTGATATCAACAAGGACAATCCAACATCACTCATCGGCGGCGGCCTTCTGTGTTCGCTCGCCGAGGAATGGCTCACACATGACCACGTGGAAGCACTGCATATCGTACTCCCTGGCCGCATGGCTTGCGTTCTCTCCAATGGCGGCTACGGCGCAGGCAGGTCCGCAGCCCCGCTATCTCTCTCCGGAGGCCTATCCCCTTCCCCTGGATCGGGGTGCCTCCGGTCTGTGGCAGTCGCTGCAAAAGCTGAAAACCCGCGCCAGTCTGATGATGGTTGTCGCTCATCCCGACGACGAAGACGGTGGCATGCTGGCCTATGAAAGCCGCGGCCAGGGCGCAGATACCACGCTGCTGACGCTCAATCGCGGAGAAGGCGGCCAGAACGTCATGACCGGAGACTACTGGGATCAGCTTGGCATCATGCGTACGCATGAACTGCTCGCCGCCGGCTCTTACTACGGGGTCCACCAGAACTGGACCCGCGTGGCCGATTACGGCTTTTCTAAAACGCTCGACGAAGCGCTGAAGAACTRGGGCCACGACCGCGTGCTCTACGACGTCGTACGCCAGGTGCGCATTAGCCGCCCTCTGGTCATCACCAGCGTCTTTGCCGGCAATGTCTCCGACGGCCATGGACACCACCAGACCGCCGGTGTCATGGCGCAGGAAGCCTACAAGCTCGCCGGAGATCCAAATGTCTTCCCGGATCAGATTGCTGCCGGCCTGAAGCCGTGGTCTCCGTTGAAGGTCTACGCCCGCGTTCCCTTCGCCCGCGTCACTAAACAGGGAATCTTCGACTACGCTACCGGCAAGTGGGAGCCTGTGCGTTTCAAGAACTACGTCACCGGCTCGTGGATTGAAGGAGTTCCCTCCAAAACCCTCGAAGTTCCCGAAGGAGAGTACAATGCGCTCTTCGGACGCAGCTATCTGTCGGTGGCTCGTGAAGGCCTGGCCAACCAGAAGTCGCAGAACGACGGTGTCGGCATTCCGCTGCCGGCACAGTTCAACTCGCCCTACCATCTCTACGCCTCGCGTGTGAGCGGCGATACGCTGCCTGCCACAGAAAAGACCTTCTTCGACGGCATTGACATCTCACTCGCCGGCATCGCGGACTACGCTCCTGTCGCCGACCGCGCAGCGTGGCGCAAAGGCCTGGAAGAGCTGCAACAGATCGTCAGCGAAGCCACCGAGAAGTACGGTGCCGCGAACCCGTCGCAGTCTGCCCCAGCACTCGCTCGCGGGCTGGAAAAGACACGTACTCTCCAGAACGAGATCAAGCACAGCACCCTTCCAGAAGCAGCAAAGTACAACATGCTGCACGAGTTCTCCATCAAGGAGGATCAGTTCAACGACGCGCTGTCTCAGTCCCTCGGCGTCATGCTCGTCGCCAGCGTCAACCCCGTGGGCGAGAAACCGCGCATGGGTCCCTTTGGAGAACTGCGCGGCAACACGCCGACGTATCAGTTCGCCATCCCCGGACAACCGGTCTCGATCAACGTTCACATTGCCAACCAGGGAACACAGAACGTTGCGATCGACGATCTCTCAGTTCTTGGTGACTCCGGTGACTGGAAGTGGGCCGCAACCAATAAGCCCGCTGCCTCCATGAATGCCGGACAGGCAGATGACCTGACGGTAGAGGGAGTTGTCCCCGACAACGAACCCATCACCAAGCCTTATTTCAGCCGGCCCACGCTGGAACAGCCCTACTACAATCTGGACAATCCGGCATATCTCGGCCTCCCGACAATGCCCTACCCCGTCACCGCGCGCCTGCAATACAGCTTCCAAGGCGTGCAGGCAAGCGTGACCGGGACGGTGCAGACAACACACCGCATCAACGGCATCGGTCCCGTTCCGGAGCCGTTGATGATCGCGCCGGCAATCTCGGTACTACTCTCGCCGGAGGCAGGCGTAATCCCTTCCAACAACGCAAAGCTCACCCTCAAAGTGACGCTGCGCAGCAACGTTAAAGGCCCAGCCGAAGGAGAGGTTGCGCTGAACCTGCCCGAGGGCTGGACATCGACACCACGCGCTGCATCCTTCTCCACCGCACGTGACGGCGACGAGAAGAACCTATCCTTCGACGTCACCCCAAAAAACGTGCAACTGAAGCCCTACACCATTACCGCTGTCGCGAAGTATGCCGGTAAAGAGTACAAGGAAGGCTTCACCACGATTACATGGCCCGGGCTGCGGCCCTATCCGTCCTACCGTCCGGCAACCTATCGCACGACGGGTGTGGACCTGAAAACGCCCGCCAATCTGAAGGTCGGCTACATCATGGGCACCGGTGAAGATATACCTGCCTCGCTCAGCGAGATCACCAGCGCAGACTTCAATAACTGGGTGGAAGAGCGCGGCCATGGCTTCGCACGCACCTGGGATCCGAAGTTCACCGCCTTGACGGAGATGCATGACGACGGGCAGGACGCACAAAAGGGTGGCCTGCTTTACGCCAAATACGGAAAGGGCCAGTACATCTACACGTCGTTCGCCTTCTTCCGCCAGATTCCGGAGGGCGTTCCCGGCTCCTTCCGCATCTACATGAACCTGATCAGCGCGTCCCGCAACCCGGCGTGGAAGACGTCCGTAGCGGCTACGAAATAGAGCATTTCTCCTGTTGCTGGGTATCCCGGAAGGAGCGTGCAGCGGCGTTTTCATTACGGAAAACGCCCATAGATGCATAAGCCCTGCACTACACCTACAGGAGAAATGCTCTAGCGAGCGAAGACCTCAGCTCGTTGTCCATGTGAGGAAGGAACGGCAACTGCGAAAGATAGAACCCCGGATTCCAGGCAGCTCGACGGGGATTATCGATGGGATTCAAGTCATCATCAGCATACCCATCCGCATAGATCGTCAAATAGCGTTCGAGCCACGGGACATGGAGACGGAGATCGAATCCACTCTTGCGGTCACCGGGATCTGTCCGGTCGCCATAAGCAAAGGTCGCCCCAGTCGAATTCGAACTAAAGAAATTTCTCTTGAGAGAACCTAGCGTCATGGGATGCCCTTCCCCCCACAACAATGACCAGCGGGTTACACCCATCTCAAGATGACTGCCAAACGTGAGCTCGATTTTCTGGCCGTTGAAGTAGGGGCGCGCCGGGTACTGATGTCCCGAGAGCTTTCCAAAGACCACGTCATAGCGATAGGTTACGGCGCCCCCGAGAAACGGGACGTTCCGTGGCCGGGTAGAGACCAAACGCAGGTTATAAGTAGGCTCCGCATTACTGGAAAACGAGAATGGGCCGCTCTTGGTCGGCCCCCAGTAAAGCTGCTGCTTTCCGAACGAGAGTTGCGTTCCCATGAACGAAACTCCCGCATATAACTCAATCGGTCGCTGACGCACCACGGCCCCTGTTGCGGGCGTGACAGGGAAGGGATTGTTCGGGACCGAGCCGAATGGAAGCATGTCGAGTTGATTGAAGAGATTCGAAAGTCCCGGAGTAATCGCTGTCTTGCCGGGGCCGTATTGCAGCTCTTGCCGATCGTAAAAAAAGAATCGACCGCGATTGGCACGAATGGAAAATCCGGCAAGCGCGCTGTTCCCCCGGCCAAGAGGCCGGCCATAGTCGTTCGACCACGTCTGACCGAAGTGAAAGCCGTCGGAGAGCGCCGGTCCGGCGATCGTCCCTGCTCGTACGTAGATCGACTCGACCTCCGCCGCCGGGGTTTCGGCCTCAATAGGATCGAACTCCCGTTTCAGATCGTGGATCAGCGGCGCTACCTCATCAATGAGGGGGTCTCCCTGTGATGCAGCCAGATAAACGTAATTCGATTCCGCCTCTGCCAGTTGCCGGCGGCACTCATTGCGGCTCCAGGGACGGATCGTGATGCTTTGCGAAGGAATCAGGCCAACATTTGCCAACCGTTCCAGTGCAGGGTAGACCCAACTTGTGTTCTCGGCAACTCGTCTGTTCTCAAACAAAAAGTACATTAGGGCGTGTCATCGATGCACAAAAAAATCTGGCCAGACGGGAGCGGTGTCTGGCCAGATATGGTGAAACGGCGATGAATCAGAAGGTGTACTTCACCGCCAGCAGCATCGTCCGTTGTGTGTACTTTGCATCGGTGACACCGCGTCCCACGTTGGAAACCTGTGAGGTGAACCTCTTGTTGTCCGTTGTCACCAGCTTCGGCTGCACCAGGCTGCTGGAGCTGTAGCCCGGTAGTGGATGGTTGAGGAAGTTGAACGCTGTCGCACGGAACTCCACTCCCTGGTGCTCTGTGATCTGGAACTTCTTGTAGATCCCCAGGTCTGAGTTGAGGTACGAAGGCAGGTTCAGATATGGAAGCTGACGCAATCCAACCTGCCCCAGTTGGGGAGCCGTAATGCAGTTCAGATTGATGTGCTGGTAGGTTCCGAGATTCGAGTTGGGATTGCACGTCGTCACTGGAAGCACCGTCTGCGATGGTGTTCCGTAGTAGGTATTCGAGGTGATGTAGTGTCCCAGTGTGCTGTTATAGACCGTCATACCAAGGTTCTGCCCCAGGTTGGCCTGCATATTACCGCCCGCCTGCCAGGTGGTCGTGCCGGAGAGTGTCCATCCATTCACCGCGCCGCCAAGCAAGGGATTCCCGTGCACCCATCGGCCGAGATCGAAGGCGTAAGACGTATTGATCACGTGAGGCCGATCGATATTTAACACCCCATAGTTATTGCGGACATTGAACGCATCGAGCGTGCTGCCGACGATGCCAAGCGCCTACCAACGCCCGAACCGTTGCTCTGGCCGCCCATCAGGATGTTCTGAGTATTGTTACCGACGTAAGCAACTTCCAGCAGCATCGCTTTCGGCAATCGCTGCGAGATGGTGAAATTGTATGCGTTCGTCACACCGACCTTATCGTCATTGGGATCGGTAACATAGACACTCGAAGGCAACGATCCCAAGGAAGAGCCGGACGATGAGAGCGCGCTGATCTCTTTCAGCGTGATCGCCTGTCCCCCGGTCGAGTTGTAGGTCTTCACACCAAGCGCCGTCTGCAGAGGGCCGCCGTAGTCATTGAACTGATCGTTCCAGCGATACTGCGCCCAGCCTCCGCGGAAGACAGTCTTGCCGTTCCGATGGAGATCATAGGCCAGGCCAAGCCGCGGAGACAGGAACAGTGTCTGCACCGGGGAGCCGCCATTCGGCAGGCTTGAATCGAGGGCATGCCAGGAGACACCGGGATATGCCTTCCCTGAGCCGAGCTCCGAGGTATACTTATCGGCACGCCACACGGCCATGCCGGTTCCCGAAGCATCCTGCCAGCGCCCCAGATGCTCAATACGAAGACCGAGGTTGAGGGTAAGTCCTGGCATGACCTTCCAGTTATCCAAAATGTATCCGGCGCCGGTGTTGTAGTACATATCGGTCACGGGATTGATGTTGTTCTGCGAGAACCCGCTGGTGATACCCATCAGGAAGTTCGCCAATGGGTTGGCGGTGCCAATCTTCTTTCCAGTGACCTGATCGGTCATCACACCGCTGCCGAACGACAAGGACCCATTTGCTGAACCATAAGTTCCCTGCTTATTGCCTGCCAGGCTCCAGAAGCCACCCATCTTGAAGGTGTGCGTCTTGTACACAACCGTGAAATCATCTGCTACCGATGGCGACTTCTTGATGGAGTTGTAGGTTCCTCCCTGCTGGAAGATATCTGGCTGTGAGATGTCAGGCAGCGTCCTGGCGCCAGGAGAGTTGATAGAAGGCACGAACGAAGAGGCGCCGTTATACACCGTATTGTAGCTGTATCCGACCGCGCTCTTCGACATCGCCTGCAGGTTTGAACCGGTGAATGGATTGTCGAGCCAGCCCACAGCAACACGCAGCTCGTTCGTCGATGCTCCGTTGAAGACGTGAATATAGCTTCCGCTCAGCACGTGGGAATGGGTTGGGCTGATGAGTGGCCCGCCGGGATAAGCGACCGAATACGATGGAGTCCACCAGATATGCGAGACAGATGTTGCGGAGTCGCTACCATACTGATAACTGACAAAGAACTTGTTGCGGTCGCTCAGGTTGTAGTCCACGCGTCCGCGATAGATGTAACCGTTATGCACGTTGGTGGGCTGCAGATAGTAGTTGTATCCACCTGAGTTGCCTGATGGATCGGCATTCGCTGTGGGGAAGAGTTTCAACAGTGCCAGCGCGCCGGCATCAAGATACGAGGATGGAATCTGCGTTCCGGTCAAGGGTGTTCCATCGGGAGCGTAGCCACCATTCAGTGACGAACAGAAGTCGTTGCCGGTGCTCGTCTTGCACAGCGCAGCGTTAGCGGAGTCCGTCTGGCTGAAGTTCCCTGCCCGCATTGCGGTGGAGGGCACGTAACTCTGCAGARGTGACGATGCCGGCAGCGTCTGGCGAAATGCTTCGTAGCCGGCCCAGAACAGAAGCTTGTGGTCTCTATTGAACCCCGTACCGGGAATCAGGATCGGGCCGCCGATGCTGCCGCCCGGATAGTAGTACTGCGCATCCGGGCGCGCCGTCGGCGACGTGCTGTGCTTGTTCTGCCAGGTATTGGCGTTGAGGATGGCGTTACGTGTGTAGAGGTAAGCCTGGCCATGAAATGCCGCTCCGCCGGACTTGCTGATGACGTTGATAACGACCGGCCCCTGCGCCGCATCGGCCCCGAAGTTGGAGCTCTGGACCTTTACCTCCTGCGTCATATCCGGGTTCACGGTAGCGATCGACCAGCAGGCGCAGCCTGGATCAATGATGTTGGCGCCGTCCAGCAGATACGCTGTTCCTCCGCGATAGGGCGCGCCATTCGTATTCAGGCCTACACCGACAGCCGATCCCGAAGATCCCGCATCTGTGAAGTCGAAGCCGGTACCGTTCCCTGTTCCGGTCGAGGTTGTCGTTACGCCCGGCAACACCTTCAACAGCTCCGAGAAGTTTCGGCTCGCAAGCGGGATCCGCTCGATGTCTTTCGCATCCAGCAAGGCTGAGCGCTCACCCGAGTCCTCGGGTGCGATTGCTTCCGCGCTGCTGTTAATAGTGACGGTCTCCGTGGCCGTTCCCGGCGAGAGCACCAGATTTTGCAGCGATCGCGTATCGCCCGGATTCAGCACGACATTCTGTTGCTGATATCCACGAAATCCCTCCGCGGTAATGGCAACGGTGTAGCTTCCGGGAAGGATTCCCGCAAAGTTGAAATAGCCGGACGAATTGGTCTCCAGCCGGCGAATTTCGTTCGTGGCAGTGTTTGTCAGCACAACACGGGCTCCGGGAATGATTGCTCCGGTCCCATCCTGCACTGTTCCGGAAAGACTCGACGTCGTTTGCGCCATAAGCCTTCCTGAAAAACCGCCAAGCACAAACAGAAGTGCGAAGAAGATCGCAATACTGCGGCCTGACCGTGTCGTTTTACTTTGTCTTATCTTCATCATGGACTCCCTCAAAACAGCACTTGATAGGCCCTATAGAAACGCTTTACATCTGAACGATCGGTAGAGATCGCATCGGTGACGCCCTGATAGCGAAGATGGGGTGCTTCATGGATGCACCACCTGCACGATGCCCTTTGCCGGATCGACTGAAATCGACGCATCGCTGGAGCTCAGGCGCCGCGCACGGTTATCCCAACGCAGCTCGGCCACGTGGTGCTTTCCGCTCTCGTAGGCATAGGTCGTGCCATCGTCGTCATAGAGGGTGAAGTGGCCATCTGCTCCGGCATAGACCTTGATACCGGCGATGGTCTGCTTGTCCTGCGTGCTCTCCACCGCGGAACCCAGCGGAAGAATCGATCCCGCGCGCACAAAGACAGGAATGGTGTCGATCGGCGCAGCCACCGTCACCCGCTGACCACCCTGCAGACACTCATTGGTCCAGAAGTTGTACCAGGAAGTTCCCGCCGGCAGATACACGCTACGCGTCGTCGCTCCCTGCTCTGTCACCGGAGCCACCAGCAGCGCGGGGCCGAACATGTATTCATCGCCCAGGTCAGCAACATTCGGATCGTTGCCGAAGTCGAGGAAGAGACCGCGCATGAAGGGAGCGCCGGTCAGATGCGACTGCCATCCTAGCGAGTACAGATACGGCATCAGCTCGTAACGCAGGCGCAGGTACTTTTCGAGAATCGGCTCAGCCTGCTTGCCATAGCTCCAGACCTCGTTGTGCAGGCGAGATCCATGCGCCCGCATGTTGGGCTGGAAGGTTCCGTATTCGAACCAGCGCGTATACAGCTCGGGATAGTCATCGAACCCGCCAACGTTCTCGCGTGCATCGCTCGGATCGAGTAACGGTGGATGCTCCGGTTTGTGCGACGGTGAAAGGTACTGCCATCCGCCGATATCGGTAGACCAATACGGCATACCGCTGGCAACGAAGTTCAACCCGGTTGGAACCTGGCGCCGCAGAACATCCCAGCTCGGAGAGATGTCGCTCGACCAGAAGATCGCTCCGTTATGCTGCGCGCCGAGATAACTGTCGCGGGAGAGGATTAGCGCTCGTCCCGGCATATCTTTGCGCATACCGTTGTAAAAAGCGGCAGTGTGGAACAGCGGATATACATTGAAGAACTGCGTCCCCGGGCCAACATGGAAGTAGCTGCCATTTGGCGGAAGATCAGGTTCGGTCTCATCTGCCCAGAAGGCGTCGAAGCCCTTGGTGACATAGTTCTCGCGTACGGTATTCCAGTACCACTGAGCGGCCTCCGGATTTGTAGTATCGATATCCGATCCGGCGCGATCGTAGGGCAGACCGTTCGTGGGTGTTCCGTCGGCCTGATGCATCAACCATCCCTTTTGCATAAGGGTGTTGTAGTAGCGGCTCTCGGGAACGAACCTGGGCCAGACGCTGATCATTGTCTGGAAGTGCATCCGGTGCAGCTCACGGTTCATCGCCAGGGGGTCCGGCCACTTTGCCGGATCCATATCCATCTGGCCCATTTTGGTGTAGTGAAACCAGTCGATCACCAGGTCATCGATTGGCAGATGCCGCTCACGGTATCCCCTGGCTACCTCCAACAGCTCCTGCTGGCTGGTGTATCTCTGCTTCGACTGGATGTATCCGAACGCCGACTTTGGAGGCATCGGCGTATCGCCGGTCAACAACCGATAGCCCTTGTACTGCGTCTCATAGTCGCCGGCGATGATGAAGAAGCTCACCCGCTGGCCAACTTCACTCAGAAAAGTGTTCTGGTCATTGAAGCCAAAACTGGCCGTGGTGCGTGATGGGTTATCCCAGATGAGCCCATACCCTTTGTTCGTGACGACGAACGGGACGCAGACACTCTGCCCGCCGCCCGCGTTGTAGTCATGCGCACAACGAAGCACATGGCCGCGGCGGTCGAGGTAACCCTCCTGGTTTTGCCCCATGCCGTAGTCATGCTCGTCGGCAGCGGCGCTGAAGCTTGCGCTCACGGTAAAGAAGGGAGGATCGGAAGATCTTCGGTCCGCGTTGAGCCACGCCGTGCCGTCCTTGTAGTTCGGCACGGCCATGCCCCAGCCCCTCAGGTCAACCAGCGAACGGCCGTCCGCAGTAGCAATGTGCAGCCCTACCCACGGAGTCGATCCGTTGAAGAACTTCGCGATGTCTGCGTGCGTTCCTGACTCTGGTATCTTCTGACCGGCGGGCATGAGCTGGATATCCAACGCCTGAGACCGGAAATGATCGCCGTCTGTTCCCTGCCGCTGTGCCCATCCATCTGCCGCCGGGCGAGCCAGAATGCCGTAGCCCGCCGGAGCGGCTGCGTCCTGCGGGTTCAAACTCAGGCTGACGCGGACGATGTTCGCCGCGTATGGCTCAACCACCACCGTAGCCTCATTGCGATGGAGGACATACTGCGCCCTCGCGCTCCCGGCTAACGTGGCCAGCAAGATGACGGCTCCCGTCGCCCAACGGCAGCCTCCTAGAAGGTCTCGGATCGGACTCTGTCTGCGAACCAACACACACTCTCTTTTCTTTTGGTCTCAAAAAAATAGGAAGATTCAGATGCCGAATCACTACACTTGCCTGCAGATACAGCCCACAAGGTGCAATACAGTACTCCGATTCAGGTAACCGGCCTAAGTCCTTTGAAATCAGCTTTGACAGTCGAAGAAAGGGGGAGGTAGCATACCTCTCTGTCCAATGA
>NZ_JBFRCY010000176.1:0-13184 GCF_052113305.1 Terriglobus sp. YAF25 | reverse complement strand
AGGTAACAATGGTTGCTGATCCACGTGAGATGTCATCGACTCACTCACACGCAAGGGCAGAGCTTTGCCAACATTTGATGGTGGAGGCGGCGGGAGTCGAACCCGCGAAATCTACAATTTTTCTGTAAGTTATTGATTGTAAAAGCCGCTAAAATCGCTCAAATTGCCCAAAAAGCGGTTCGGCGGTACAAATCTGCCACAGGCTTTTTCCCTGCAAAACCTCCTCAACAACCTCTCTCAAGGACTTGCTGCGCGCGGCGGGAGGTTCAATGGAGATGTGACACTCCTCAGCAGATTTACGAGCGTCGCCGCATCCGAAAAGTACCTGAACGCGGCTTCATCCACCAGCCCCAGCGACGACCAACACCTACCACCGGAAGAAATCGGCATAAGCCACATGAAGTGCCAGTCTAGAGCACGGACCCTTACGGGTATGTCATGCGCACTCTGGACGGAGACAGCGTGCCATCCGTCGCAGATTCGTTGTCCAGAAAAGCTGAACCCCCTATGAAAGGGGGTACCTGAACGAAGGTCTATCGAGCGCACGTTCACGCGCTCTGCTTTTGCGGCCGCGGAAACACGATGGGAGGTTTTTGCGGCCTAACCAAGGTCAACAACGATCCCTCCGGTTTGCCTATGTCAGGCACGGTGTCTTCGTCGACCCCGGAGTGCCCGGGGGCATCCGGTTCGCTCGCGGGTGTCGCCGTTAGGAACGAGTAACGCTTCCGAGAGGCGGCGAAATGCTTATCTACGTCGGATTTATTCTTGAAGCTCACATCGACTCCAAACACAGGTTGCTTACTTGAGAGATGCTCGTCTGGAGCGGGAAGCAATGGGGCTGCTGGAGGCGAGAAATACGTACTGGATTAAGCGTACGCTTCTATTTGGGCCTGTGCCGGTCGAAACCGAGATTACGCTTGTTGCGGCAGTGATTTAAATGGCCCGAGAGCTGTACAACCTGCACACCCTCCTCTTCGGTAGACCGATTCATGGGGATGCTAGGTTCTCAACATGGCCATCGAGGATTGCGATCAATACATGTCTGATGTTGTTATCGCGGAAACGTAGTCGGCGATCAGAGTTTTCGTTGGAGACATATTCATCGGGAGAATCAGGAATTGGAAGCGGTTGATCCCGTATCACCTTGAGTGCCTCTCGCTCCGAAGTAATTCCATAGCCGAGTTGCATGACGCGATCAAATGACTTCGCTGTGAAAGACATAGCAACTCGATAGGCATATCGCTTTGCGTGATCAGACGCACCGGCTGAGTCGCAAGGCGACCATTTACCAGTAGACAGGGCGCTCGACAAAACGGCCCACCTCCTGCCAAGTGAACTCGCGCACAGATTCTCTGACTGCCATCTCCCATCTACAGGGATTGGAGGCTTAGAACCCGCATCCTAGCGGTAAGCACGAGACTGCCGACGACGATGAGAGGAAGGCAGTGAAGCAAAAATGGGAGACTGAACCCGATCTTCCCATCCCTAGTTGGTCGTCGTAATGGAGCGGAGGCTCCGCTGATGCTGAAGTGGAATCAGGCGCTGTTTGCGGAGTACTTGAGGCAGACCGGTGCTTCGTTGATTGTGCTGGCCTACGGAACAAACGAAGCCGCAGCCAAGTGGACACGCGATGAGTATGCAACGTCGCTCGGGCATCTGGTTGATGTGCTGCACGAGACTCTCTCCCTGGGACTCAACTGAGGTGCACGGATCGAACCCGCGATTCCATGGCTCTCCTGTAAGTTGCTGATTATAAAAGCTTCTAAAACCGCAAAAATCGCGCAAAAAGCACTTCGGCGATACAAATTTGCTACAGGCCTTTTGCGCCCCATCGCTATACCCACCCCGCACATCTTGCCTCATCATGCCGCGGCGGATTCTCCGTCGCCACCACCAGCACCTTCAACGTTCACCATCATCCAGAACGTCGTTCTCCTTGGCTATGCGGACGTTACCATCATCATCACAATCGAAAGTTCTGGGAACGGTACCGCATCCTTCAATACAGATAGGGTGTCGCGCTTTCGCTAAATTGGCGCGTAGGGGGAATGCTTCTTGGTTCGTGAGCCGTCCCACCTTTGGAATACCGATCCGCCGCTACGGGCATCGCAGTGCGCCGCTGATTCTGGAAGAGCCAGGCGAAGACCGCCCACACCAAGCAGAGCAAGCATCGCAGGCCATCTTGGTTCCAACTTGGTTCGCGCATTTGTCATGTCTTCTTCATCATGCCACCACGGTCTTCCATCCTTCCATCGAGGGGTTGTCCGGCATTGTGGCCGAAGACGATCAGAGCGGATTGGGTGTGAGGGCAGGGGAGGTGCGGCATCTGGATTGTTGGGCGAATCGAGCAGCCGGAATGCATGTTTGTGGAGAGCGCCGGGATGTTGCTCCTGCGGCGGTCGCCACGCTGTCTCGATCTGTACCGGATGCGGGTGGCTCTGCAGAGTCCGATCGATGTGCAATGCGATTTTGGAGTGATAGCAGGCGCTAACAATGCATTATGTGGAATATGGGTAAATTGCAAGTCTTTCCTGCTGGCTCGTCGCAGCCGCGTGGACCGCATGAGGCGGCAATGCCCGTTATATTAGACGTGAGGTCAAATGGTGTGTCTTGTGAAGAAAAGGCTCGGTTGGCAAAAGACTACGACGAATCCACTTCGAGGTTCTCCGAAGCGGTGAGAGAGCTACGCCGAAGGATGGGCACCTCGCCCAAGGACGAATACGATCGACTTGAACGGGCTAGTAACGAGGCCCGCGTGAAATCCGAGCAGGCACGCTTGGCGCTAGAGCAACATATCGCCGCCCATCATTGTTAGCAACGAATTGTCTATCCGGATGTGAATCGTCGGAAGCTGGAATCTCCCTCCACTGCATGGCCCGCAGATTCTCACCGACTACCCGCTCTTGCCGACCGGCTCATCGCTGGCGACCCGCGAAGTTTCGCGAGAAGTGCCTTGGAGTGGTGTCTAGTCGATCAAACCCCATTTCTCAGCATGACCGTGCGAACGTCTGAATTTCTTGTACAGCAGTATTGGCCTTCGAGAATCGGGCGTCAGAACACACCGGCCTGGGGCACACGGAAGCTCCCGGCACATCTCAGAACGTACAAAGACCTCTGCCGGGACGGTCCTTCTTTTCTCGTTCAAGTTGTGTGGCGACAGCATGGATGGTTCCGGTACTCCTTGAGACGATGCCGCATCGCCGGCCGTATCACTCTGTCCACTATGAGTTTCATTATCCCTACGTGGATCGCGATCTTCTCGACTTTCTTCTGCGTGTTCCCTGGAGCGGCTACTGCGCCCAGGGAGAAGATCTGCCATGATGCGCAGTGCGCTGCGCTCGATCGTACCGACAGAGATTATCGAGAGAAGGCGGAAGGCAGCGCGGAGCCGTTCTCTCCTACTCACGCTCAGGCGTCAAGAGGAGAGAATCTGTGATCTCTTCAGCGAAATGTCGCCGACATTGGCAGAGCTGGTTGAGCCAGAGATCCTGCGGAAAAGTGTATCGGACGCGTTTCATAAGAGCGACCTTGCTGCCACTTTCCTTGCGCTCTGATGTAAGAGCTATGAGTTGAGGCAAAAGAACGGGACACCCTTGTCGCTGCCTAAGATTTAGGTTTTCGCCAATGCCACTATGGCGAACCAAGTTCTATCGATGGGTGCCTGCCGGTAGAAATCCCAAACACGGAGGAACGTCAGATGAAGTACGAACAGCCGCAAATCACCAACGTCTACAGCGCCGACGACACAATCCAAAGCGCCAGCGCAATGAAGGCGGGAAACAACCTCGATAGCCAAGAGGCAACTTCTCCGGCGTATGAGGCGGATGAGTAAATTCGTTTCGGAAGAATCGGTCGCGGCCAAGATTGACTGCGGCCGACTCTAAATAAAGCGAAGTTTGCAACTGAGACTCCTGCACGGAACCCTGAGAGAAGCCGAGGAAGTCCGTCTCGTAGATTTGATTCAGTACCTCAACTGTCGCTCGTTGGACAAGCTTGTCTTCGAGTGCCGGAACGCCGAGTGGTCGCTGCCACCCGTCCGCCCTTCGGGATGTACACCTACCCACCGGCTTCGCCCGGTATGCTCCGCGCTTCGGTCTATGGGAGAGGTTCTGGAGATTCGCCTCAAGAGCCTCGCCGTAGTGCTGCACGTCTCACCGTCCACACCGGCTGCAGCCTGCTTTTTCAACTGCGAGTAGGCGAACCGCAGAGTGTCAATGCGGTAGATGTGATGCATCAGAGCAGTGAACCTTAAATCCTTATTCGATTTTGCCGTTTGTCGTATCTGCGCCAGCGCGCTTGGCGCATCAGGTTTCGATGATGGCCACCGTTCGCTGCCCAAACCGTGCRTGCRGTTTTCCCGCACACGGCTTTCACGAAGACTCAACGAGTCGAGGATGCAAGGATGGTATTACCCCGACCAGATTCACCAGTTCGTACTCACCGAAGAGCGTATCGGCTGTCTTCGCGCAAAAAGAAATCTCCGATGGCTCGATACAGTTCTGCCGGACGTCGCGCGTCTTTCCCCTCTTTTGTTTGTAGTTTGTGCTATCGGCACAAACGTCTGTATCTGCTCGCCTGACGGGCTATTTGTATTGCATCGGAATTGAATTAATGCGTTTGTGTACAGTGAGCAACACGATCTTTTTGCAGCGTCTCACCAATGCAATTCAGAAGTGCAGTGGGACTGTTCTCGGTCTTGGGATCGTCGGAGGTACCCCGCGGATTGCGAGTGTCAAAAAGATCAACGGAGAGAACCGGAGTCGAAGAGCGATGTTCCCGTACCCGACTGATGAAACAATTGCGTATCAAGATGTCGACAAGACTATACACCCACTTTTCTATCCCGCACAGAAATTGAGGGGCCATGGTGGCTCGGATCCAGATGCTGGATCAGCACAACCGCCATTCCAGTGTCCAACGGTAGCGCTAGAAATCTCTGTCAAGTACTGAGGCAGCGATCGCATCGCCACGACTATGGGCTGGGGCAGGATCCTCTGCGTTCTATGCTCGGCGGTAGCGGCTTTCGAATTAGGGATGAGCCTCGGCACCAATCAGGGTCGGTTTGCGCCGGCCCCGATAGTTCCTTCTCACGACTTCTTGATGCCAATGAGTTCCGATTTATCAGGAGCCGTCGTTGCGGCTTTGGCCGCATCTTGCCTTCCCCGGTCTTCATCCGGAAGCTTCCCATTGACGGCCTCAATGTCCAGACCCCGGCCGCCCACAACCTGTGAATCAACGGGAGTAAGTCCGAATGAGCTCTGCCATGGTCCATGCATGTCTGTGTCACCTTCGTTTCCATTCCCCGTCGACCCGTTGAAGTACTGGTCAACCAAGCGCGGGGTCGGACGAAGACGGCCGATCGAAAACGGGCTTTTTTCCAGGCTATCGAGCGCGGCCGTGAATGCTTTCATGTGGGTGATTTCGCGAGTCATCAAAAACTGCAGGGTATCGATCGTGCCGGGATCATCGGTATGGTCAATTAGACGCTCATACACGATTTTGGCGCGAGCTTCCGCCGCGATATTGTTCCGCAGATCCACGTCGAGCTCCCCCGAAATCTTTAGGTAGTCTGCAGTCCATGGATTCCCCATCGAGTTGAAGAGGTTGAGCCCACCGCCTCCAGCGATAGTAACGAGGGGATCCGCCTCGGCTGCCTCGCGGTTGGTTTTGAGTGGCTTAAGATGCATACGAATCAATGCCCCAACGATCTCAAGGTGACTGAGTTCCTCGGTTCCGATATCCATGAGGAGATCCCGGCGCGCAATATCGTCAATACAATTCCATCCTTGGATGGTGTACTGCATGGCTGCGGCCAATTCGCCGTTCGCACCGCCAAACTGCTCCAAGAGCATATTGCCGAACTTGATATCCGGCGTCTCTACGTTCACGGTATACATAAGTTGCTTAACGTGGTGATACATGAGTAGGTGCCCTCGGGTCAGATTTGCGTGCAGCTTGCTAGATGCAGAGATGTTCCCCTTCGTTGTCACCACGGTCCGGGAAACTTCAATGGAAGCTCTGACTCAATCCGATTCAGAATGCCGGATTGCAGGAGTAAGGTCTGAAATCTGTTAGTGGACACCAACTCCTACCGTAGTCGCTGGGAAGGCACACATTCGTTCGGTACGGAATACGAGGTTAAGGAGCAGCTCGCTTCTGTTGTTGTTGACTGGGCGCAGAAGCCGTGCAAATCGTTCGTGCGGCGCCTCAGGAGAAACTTCAAATCGGAACGGGTTTGCCCCTCCCGCCACTTTGAGGAACATCCGAGCCGAGGCAAGGGCAACCCCCAGTCGGGATTCCTCCTCTCTACAGGCACAGCCTAGCGTTACGGTCACCGCATTGCAGCCGGGACCGACGAATATCGACTTTTTTCATCGGGCAGGTATGGATGATACCGAGGTCGGTACGGAGGTAAGAATCAAAGTCAGCCGGACGAGGTCGTTTGCGAGGGACTCGACGCGCTGTTCGAGGGGACGAACCCATGCTATTCGCACCCCCTCACAATCAAGCTGGAAGGCGCGGGCGTGAACTTCGTTCCCGGGGCCGTGAAGGGGGCGATGCTCAAGAAAACAGGCAAAGCCGCAAGGCGAGAGATAACAACTCTCAAGGAAAGGAGCTATACATGGCGAACCTCAATGAGAAGCCGAATGCTGAAGCGTTGCCGCGCCAGAGTGGCGCTTCAATCATCCTGAACGGACGATATCTACCACCGCCTGAAGATAAGGACGGCAAGCTATGGGTGCGCACCAGCACGCTGGTGCAGAGTCCGCCGGAGGCACTGTATGCCCTTTGGCGCAACGTGGAACTTGCTCCTCTTTGGCAGGAAGAGATCGAAGAGGTCGTCATAACAGGAGAAAAGACCTCCCGCTGGACCATGCGTTCGGATGACATGGTTATCACGTGGGACTCGGAGATTCTTGCCGATCAACCGGGCAAGCGAATTGCCTGGTGCTCTATCGGTGGCGATTCTGATAACGCAGGAGAGGTGATCTTTGAGCAGGCTCCCGGCGGCCGAGGTACCTATGTGATTGTGTTGCAGGAGTTTCGCATGGGAAAGCTGACCAGCGCGTGGGAGACTCTCACCGGACGTAATCCGAAACAGGCGGTGATTGAAAATCTGAGGCACTTCAAAGCGCTTGCAGAGACTGGAGAGATCCCCCGGTCGCAGGAGGCTCCTCATGGGAAACGTGGATTGATTGCCCGGTTCAAGCGGTCTCTGTACGGGGAGAGTATCGCAACTCCTCCCGGCACGAAGGTGGCCTAATCAGATTCGACATGAGGTGGAATGATGAAAGCTGTTTGCTGGATGGGAAAGAATAACGTCGAAACACAAACTGTAGAGGATCCATCGATTATTAATCCGCGTGATGCCATCATCCGTATTACGCGCACGGCAATCTGCGGGTCAGACCTGCATCTCTATGACGGCTTTATCCCCACAATGGAGTCCGGCGATGTTCTAGGGCACGAATTCATGGGGATCGTCGAAGAGACCGGGAGCGAAGTGACTAACCTGCGGCGAGGAGATCGTGTGGTGGTGCCGTTCACTATCGCCTGCGGAAATTGCTTCTTCTGCAAGAAGAAGCTTTGGGCGGCATGTGATAACTCCAACCCTAACGCCCATTTGATGGAAGCTGCTTACGGATATTCCGGCTCGGGCCTCTTCGGATATTCGCACATGATGGGAGGCTATGCCGGAGGACAGGCGCAATATGCGCGCGTTCCGTTTGCGGATGTAGGTCCTCTGAAGATCGAGAATGATCTGAGCGACGAGAAGGTTCTCTTTCTCTCCGATATTTTTCCCACGGGCTATATGGCCGCAGAAAACGCGCAGATTGAGCCTGGAGACACGGTCGCAGTATGGGGCTGTGGTCCAGTGGGGCAGTTTACGATTGCGAGCGCCTTTATGTTCGGGGCCGGACGGGTTATTGCAATTGACCGTTTTGAAGAGCGGCTGGCCCTGGCCCGCGGCCTCGGTGCGATTACAGTCAACTCCGCAGAGGAAGATGTCAGCGTGTTGACGGCGATCAAAGATCTGACCGGCGGAATCGGACCGGATTCCTGCATCGACGCGGTGGGACTCGAAGCACATTCAATGGAATTGCAAGGTGTCTATGACACTATCAAGACCGCTCTTCTCATGGAGACCGATCGGCCGGCTGTACTGCGGCAGGCGATTCAGGCAGTGCGGAAGGGTGGAACTGTCTCGATTCCAGGAGTATACGGCGGGCTTATCGACAAGATGCCCTTCGGCGCCGCCTTCGGGAAAGGTATCACCATGAAGATGGGCCAGACCAATATGCACGCTTATATGAAGCCGCTTCTGGAACGAATTGAAAAAGGGCAAATCGACCCGAGCTACATCATCAGCCATCGCATCTCGCTTGAGGAGGCTCCGGCGATGTATAAGATCTGGCGCGACAAAAAGGAAAATGTCACCAAGATCATTATCGATCCATGGCTGCAACGTGCAGCATGACGAGCGTCTGCGCGGATCGGTGACGAAGAGAGAGTAATCAAGGGTAATGATGTTGCATGGGGCGGCGCTACTCGATAGCGTCGTCCTCTTTAACAAGGAGAAGTATTGCGGGAGCTATCTTCAGCAGGATTCTGGTAGTTAGAAAGGTGCGGCAGCCGACATGGCCATCTCAGGACGATGGTGATTTCTTCGGCTTTGACCTAGAGGCGGAGCTTTTCAATTCCCGGAGAAAGCAGGTCGCCGCCGCTCCTGCATCCATGTTTTCTAAGACAACGGGTATCACCCCGCGGCTGCATAACACGCTCTCTTGTCCTACATCGTGCTGGTTCATCACGATGTAGGACAATGGCCTCTGACTGCTATAAACGGAGTTTCTCCATAGCTCCTGCAGACGAAACAGCAGATAACGGATATTGATGTCGTGAAGGCTGTAGCCGATGAAGAGAATCGGCCGCGCCAGGCTATCCGATCGGAGCCGCAGGTCCAGCGGGCTCTCAAAGAGCATGCGTTGAAAGTAACTCGACTCCGTGAGCACCAACGACTCGTCGTCCTCGAAGTCACCGTGGAACTTGATAATCTCCGTCGCTGCCTCTACATGCTGGGTGAGGTCGGCCATATTGGAGATCTTGTGAAACGGCTTTTTGTATTGTTCGAAGGCTCGCTCTAATCAGCGATCGTAATTGGTTGTATAGATGGTTGAAAAGCCGAGCTCTACGATGAGTCGATGCAGCTCAGAATCTGTAATCGAGATGCTGTTAGGGTGCCAGGTGCGATCCATTCAGCTTCTCAGCGGGCCAAGCTTTCCGTGTTTGAGAAGGTATGCTTCCGCGATAATGGGATAGTCGGGATATTGCAACGATGGCTGTTCTGTCCCAAGTTCCCGCGTCAGATGCTCTGCCAGTGCTGTGAAGCCCGGTAGGCCAAGGTTCTGTGACGCTCCACCGCCGACGAAGAGAATGAGTTGCTTCTGTCGTACTGCCTCGGTGAGTGGTTCGAGACCGTCCAGAAGAGATATACCCAAAGTTTGCGGTTAAGTGCGTCGCACGGCCTGCTCTCCTCTGCGGTTCGGTAACGGTTCGATGTTTGACTGCCGGAGAATGTTGCCGCCTGGCGGGTCGTATAAGATGCTGCCAATTCGTGCCGGAGCTAAAGGAATGAAAGTTTTCTGCATCCAAAGGTCTCTAGGAACGTTATTACATGTCATACAGGCTAGAAGAAGGTACTGCTACCCGGCTGGGGGCGTTATGGGATGGCGATGGAGTTAACTTCGCCTTGTTTTCTGCCAATGCAAACAAAGTTGAGCTCTGCCTCTTTTCAGAAGATGGCGAGACTGAGCTTGAGCGCATCGAACTGCCGGAATACACGAATGAGATATGGCATGGATACCTCCGAGGCGCCGGCCCCGGACAGCGCTATGGATACAGGGTGTATGGTCCCTATGAGCCTGCATCGGGATACCGTTTCAATCATCACAAGCTGCTTCTCGATCCATATGCGTATGCGCATATCGGGGAGGTGGTGTGGAATCCTGCCATCTTCGGCTATAACGTGGAATCAGGCGACGATCTGAGCTTTGACGAGAGAGATTCGGCGCCGTATGTTCCGAAGTGCATCGTCGTAGACCCCAACTTCGACTTCACGGGAGAGCGCCGTCGTAAACGCATTGGATGGAGCGAGACCATCCTTTATGAAGCCCACGTGCGCGGGCTCACCAGCAAATATCCAGGTATGCCGGAGGCGATACAGGGGACATATGCCGGGGCCGCCGATCCCCAGGTGATTGGGTATCTGCGGTCGCTGGGAATTACCTCGGTCGAATTTCTTCCCATCCATACCTTTGTCGACGATGGCTACCTGCTGGAGAGAGGGTTGCGTAACTATTGGGGGTACAACACCATTGGGTTTTTCGCGCCAGATCCGCGCTATGCCTCTAATCGGCCGGACACACTCAAAGAATTTAAAGAGATGGTGGCTCGCTTCCATGAGAACGGCCTCGAGGTCATTCTGGATGTGGTCTATAACCACACCGCGGAAGGCAATGAGAAGGGGCCTACCCTTTCTTTTAAGGGCATCGACAATGCCAGTTATTATCGCCTTTTGCCAGATCAGCCCCGGTACTACCTCAACGAGACGGGGACGGGAAATACGGTGAACGTGAGCCATCCGCGCGTCCTGCAGATGGTCATGGATTCGCTCCGTTATTGGGTAGAACAGACAAACGTCGACGGTTTCCGGTTTGATCTGGGTACAGTGCTTGGAAGGGAAGCACAAGGATTCGACTCAGAGGGCGGCTTTCTCAAGGTCTGCTCGCAGGATCCAGTGCTTGCCACCGTCAAGCTGATCGCTGAGCCATGGGATTGCGGCCCGGGCGGTTATCAGGTTGGGGGATTTCCTCCCGGGTGGGCGGAATGGAATGATCTCTTTCGCGATACAGTCCGGGACTTCTGGCGCGGAGAGGCAAAAGCGGCGGAGATTGCTCCCCGTCTTACCGCTTCGGGCGATCTGTTCAACCACAGCGGGAGGCGACCATGGGCGACAGTCAACTTCATAACCGCGCATGATGGGTTCACGCTGAACGACCTGGTGACGTTCAATGACAAACACAACGAAGCCAATGGAGAAAATAACCAGGACGGCAGCAGCGATAACCGTTCCTGGAACTGCGGTGCAGAAGGGGCGACCGATGATCAAAAGATCAAAGATCTGAGATTGCGTCAGATGAAAGATTTTCTCGCCACGCTTCTGTTCGCACAGGGAACGCCGATGCTCCTTGCCGGGGACGAGTTCGGCCGTACACAGCAGGGCAATAACAATGCCTATTGTCAGGACAACGAGATCTCCTGGATCGACTGGGAGCTGCGGGAGAGGAACCAGCAATTGCTGGAGTTTGCAAAGTATGTCATCGGGCTGAGAAAAAAAATCCCAGCTGGAGCCTGTTAGTAGACACAAGCCTCACAACGTTTGCCGGGCAAAGCACTTATGAACCCGGTACGGAATACGAAGTCACGGCACGTTCACTCCTGCTCTTGTCGACTCATCTGCTGAAATCCTGACTGGACCGCGCCTCTACGGACTGGTTGGCACTTGGTTTTCCGTAGCTAGTCAGCGGTGATCCGCATGCCTGCTTCCTTGGTAGTTTGGTCGACTACCATCGGAGAGCATCCTGCTTTGCATCAACTGAAAGCATCTGCTCCGGCTTGAGCGACAGCCTGGTCCTGTTTTCCCATACCACCACTGACGCCAATCGCTCCGACGATCCGGCCATCTCGTTTCAGGGGGACGCCACCCGCGAAGATCATAACGCGTCCATGATTTGAAGCGTGAATACCGAAGAACTGATCTCCGGACTGTGAAAGCTCACTCAGGGCTTTAGTTTCGATATCAAAAGCGCGAGCTGTCCATGCTTTATTGATCGCAATGTCGACGGAGCCGAGCCAGGCGTTCTCCATGCGTTCAAACAACAGGTTTCCGCCGGCGTCGACAATCGCTATGTTCATTGGCATGCCGATTTCCTGAGCCTTTTGTTCTGCCGCTGCGACGATGGTTTTTGCTTCCAGAAGGGTGACGCTCATGATTTCTCTCCTAGCGTTGTGTGAAATGAGATAAATCTGTTAGTGGAGACGCTCCAGATAAGCAGCGATTCTGTCGGCGTCCTGCCGCGTGACATGCATCTCAGGCATAGCCGAACCTGGATGTACTGATTGTGGATGTTGCAGCCAGTAAGAAAGGTTTTGCGGATTATTTGGAAGAATTCCGGCGATATAGCTTTTGGAACTGCCGTTCACTGCAGCGCACTGGGAGCTTTCATGCGGCCTCCTTTCTGACGGAGGTTGATGCGACAGAGGTGTGCGCGAGTCGAGCATCCGAGATGGTCAGCCACTTGGCGAAGAGCAGAATCCCAATCGCGATGAAGACCAGCCCAGAGGGAACCCACATCAGCAGCCCTCCGAACTGCTGATCTTCGAGCGCAGTAAGATGCCAGATCTGTGTGCGCTCTGCGTAGATGGGATACCAGAGGACCTTGGAAAAGGTAAGCAGTGCAATTGCTCCTATCGATTAGATCGGCAAACCGATGCCTCCCGAGGAGATCCCACCATGCATGCTAAGTCTGGCAAGCTTCTTCATGAGACGACGAACGTCGGGTATCCGTTCGTTGATGAGGAATCCCCGACCCCAGCCTCCATATCGCTCAGTAACGCCGAAATTGCAGATCGCCTTTCTGCTCTCGCCCAGCTTATGACGATCGAGAAGGCGAACCCATACAAGGTGCGCGCCTACAGGAGGGCTGCCACTGTCATCCGGGGCCTCGGTGAGAGCGTGGACGAGATGGTTCGTAGCAATGAAGACTTGCGAGTCTATTCTGAGAAGTCGCCGACGATGAAGCATCTGCTGGTCGACCTTTGGGAGCCTCGAGCAGCACCGAGCTCTCGCCGGAGTCGGCCGACAGCGCGAACCTGATCCTGTTGGGCACCGTAGGGACGCTCGCTCCGTATAAGCAGTTCATCGAAGATGCAACGCCTGGGCTCAAGGCACGGCTACACTTTGAGACGCTCTGTGAATCACCGACCCGGATTGTGGCTCCGGTAGCCGAGGCGTCACATGGGCCTTGGTTTTTGGTTCCTTCCGATCACCAAGACAACCATCTCTCAAACGCCTCCGTCTGACAGTTCGGATTTCTCCCTAAAAGGGAGATGAGGTGATTTCA
>NZ_JBFRCY010000175.1:0-6868 GCF_052113305.1 Terriglobus sp. YAF25 | reverse complement strand
GGATAGAGGTGGTAGCAGTTGGTCCACACGCGTCCTGCTTCGATCTCGCGGCCGAAGCGATAGGCGCGATTCAGATCACGCGTCCACACGCCGGCGCCCAGTCCATAGAGCGTGTCGTTTGCGATCTCCAGAGCTTCATCATCGTTCTTGAAGGTAGTCACAGAGAGCACTGGACCGAAGATCTCCTCCTGGAAGATGCGCATCTTATTGTTGCCCTTAAAGATGGTTGGTTGGATATAGAAACCGCCGGCGAGCTCGCCATCCAGTTTCGCGGCATCGCCGCCGATCAGGATCTCCGCGCCTTCCTTCTTGCCGAGATCGAGATACGACATGATCTTCTCGAACTGTTGTTTTGAGGCCTGTGCGCCGAGCATCGTGTCGGCGTCCAGCGGATTCGCCTGCTTGATGGCTTTCACGCGAGCCAGCGCGCGCTCCATAAAGCGATCGTAGATGGACTCATGAATCAGAGCACGCGACGGGCAGGTGCAGACCTCGCCCTGGTTGAAGGCGAAGAGCGCCAGGCCCTCGAGCGCCTTGTCGACAAAGTCATCGTCTTCGTTCATGACATCGCTGAAGAAGATGTTCGGGGATTTGCCGCCAAGCTCCAGAGTCAGGGGAATGATGTTCTCTGACGCATATTGCATGATCATGCGCCCTGTCACTGTGGATCCGGTAAAGGCCACCTTATTGATGCGCGGATTAGAAGCGAGCTCCTTGCCGACCTCGCGGCCAAAGCCATTGACGACATTTAGCACACCGGCAGGCAGAAGATCGCCAACCAGTTCCAGCAACATCAGGATCGATACCGGCGTTTGCTCCGCAGGTTTCAGGACAACGCAGTTGCCGGCAGCGAGCGCCGGAGCAAGCTTCCATGCCGCCATCAGCAGCGGGAAGTTCCAGGGAATGATCTGACCGACGACACCGAGCGGCTCGTGGTAGTGGTACGCGATCGTGTCGTGATCGATCTCGGAGATGCCGCCCTGCTGCGCGCGAATGGCGCCGGCAAAATAACGGAAGTGATCGGCAGTGAGCGGAACGTCAGCAGCCGTGGTCTCGCGAATCGGTTTGCCGTTATCCCAGGTCTCGGCAGCGGCCAGCAGGTCTACATTTTCTTCAATGCGCTGGGCGATCTTAATAAGGATGTTGGAGCGTTCGGTGGTCGAGGTTCGGCCCCATGCCTTCTTCGCCTTGTGGGCGGCATCCAGAGCTTTTTCCACATCGGCAGCGCCAGAGCGCGGAACCTCGCACAACACCTTGCCGGTTACCGGGGTGATGTTTTCAAAGTACTGTCCGGAGACGGGTTCTACCCATTCTCCGCCGATATAGTTGCCATAGCGTTTGCGGAACGGAACCGGATGTCCGTAATGCATTGGATCAAGCTGAACGGCTGGTGAAGTAGCCACAGTGTTTTCCTACCTTTCCTGCTCCCGGGTGAAGGCGGAAGCTTCCTTTTTCACGTGAAATACTGCTCCCCGGCAAGCATGGTTGCCAAGTGGTTCAGCCAACTCTTCTCGATTAAATAAAGAAGGGGCGAGCCATCCGGCTCGCCCCTCGGTTGATAGAAGCTTCGAACGAAGCCTCCGGTTCTGTTTACCAGGTCACCTTCACCGCCAACTGAATGCTGCGGTTATCCAGCGAGGTCGACGTCACCTTCCCGACAGCGGTCGGAACAGTGATGTTTGCGGCCGGATTGGAGAAGATCGCCCGGTTCAGGATGTTGTAGGCCTCGGCACGGAACTGCGCACGGAACCGTTCGTGAATCACGAAGTTCTTGATTCCCGAAAGATCGACGTTGGCAGTACCGGGTCCACGCAGTGCATTACGTGTTACCCAGCCCTGAATTCCAGGGTTGGCGGTGCTGGCAGTGCTCGCAACACCATCGTAACGAGTGGTGAAAGCGGAAGGATCAAACCAATTGAAGGGCGAGGGGCTCGAACGATATGCATCCGAAACCTTCTTACCCGCAACCAGGAAGACACGGCAGCCATTGTAGGCGGCGAAGTTGCAACCAGAGCGGGAGACGTTGAAGGCATAACCTCCACGAAGCTGAACGGCAGGCTGTAACGACCAGCCACCCGCAATGGCATTGGCCACGCCACTCTGAGCCCACTTCTTACCCTTACCGAACGGAAGCTCGTAACCGCCCGAGATAACGGCCTTGTTGCGGTTATCAAAGTTTGAGTACGAGCGGTCGAAACGCATATCGGTAGCGAACGACGAATCGTTTGCAGCCGCTTCGCCGGAGAAGTTGTCGAGGTTCTTCGAGAACTGGTAGCTGCCCAGATAGAAGAGACCGTTTTTGGCACGCTTCTCGATCTTGATCGACCCGCCGTGGAAGTTAGCATCACCCCGGGTGCTGCTGGTCAGGATGCCCTGGCCGAACGCCGGGTTTGGACGAAGCGAGTTTACGCACTGACCCGAAAGTGCCCACGAAGGCGCCACGAACGGATATTGAACGCACATGTTCTGGTCATAACGCTTCCAGGACTTGTGAGTCTGGCTGCCGGTGTAAGCCAGTTCCATGACCAACCCCTTGCCTAGATCCTGCTGCAGGCTCAGGTTGTACTCTTCCGTGTAAGGACGGCTGTTCTTCGGAAGAATGGAGAACGGCGAAGGCACCTGGGTTACGCCCACAGCTGCAACCGGATCAGGCCAGAGTTGCGCCACCGGATAAGCACTGAATGCCTGCTGGTAGTACAGCGGTGCGGCATAGCGAGTGAACTGAAGCTCGTTCGTATTCAGGTTGTCGAGATAGATACCGTAGCCGGCACGAAGAACCGTTCCAGAACGAGCTTCCCACGCCAGGCCAACACGCGGCATAAAGCCCTTATAGTTCGGCTCGATGATGCCAGGACGGAAAGTCTTGTTGACTTCGTACGCTCCAGACGCCAGGTAGAACGCCGGGATGCCCGACGGAACCTTGCTGAACGTAACCTTCTGGGTAGACGGATCGAGCGTACCTTCCAGACCGTTCTGCTCAACAAACGGGCTGTTGTACTCCCAGCGGAAGCCAAGAGTGAGGGTCAGGCCGTGACCGAACTGCCAGGTGTCATTGAAGAACGCGCCATACGTGTTGTCACGATAGTGGCCCATCGTCGTTCCGGCATTGCCATTGCAGCTCGATGTGCAGAAGCCACGAGCGTAGTTCTGGAACTTGTTGTAGAGGACCGGATTACCGGTGGCCGGATCGGTGTAGGAACTGTAGTCAATGTACTGATTGTTCCCATACGTGTAGACGCAGTTACCTGTAGGGAGTGGAGTGGGATTAGTCGGAGTCGCCGCAGGAAATACTGTCTTGGTGCAATTGTCAAAGGTAGCTGCACCGCGCGAATTGTTATCGGCAATCTGCCACAGACGACGGTTCTGATACTGGAAACCGGTCTTGAAGGTGTGCTTGCCATGCACGATCGAAAGCGAATCACCAAGGCTGATGATATTTTCGTGACCACCCTGGTCACCTGAGCCATCACCAACGTTGCCGTACCCGTTGATTGTGAAGCCCGCACGGCCATTCTGGCGAGTGCTGGTCAAGGCCGTAACATTCTTCAGACCCGAAACTGCAGCCCAGTTCTTGCTGGGGTCCTGCAGAACACCCAGGGTGATGTTGTAAAACTCATTCCAGCCCACACGGACTTCGTTCACAATGTTCGACGAAATCAGATAGGTGTTACCAACCACAGCATTACGGCCAAGTAGCGGATTGGATGTGAAGCTGCCACTCGCTTGAGGCGTCTGCTGCGATGAGTCGAAGTTGACATAGCGCCCGAAGAGAGAATTCTTCGTGGAAACCACCCAGTCACCACGAATGGTGTACTGGTTGTAGCTCTCAGTAAACGAACGGGTCAGAGCATAGTTATTGGTGCCGTATCCACTGACATAGCTGTCGCTTGTCAGGACAGGGTAGGTACCCGCCAATACACTGGATGCCTGATTCGATCCCAGGGCCGCCGGATTCCAATTGGCCGGCATGTTGATGCCAACGCAGTTGTTGGTATTGGATTTGTCTTGCTGGCAGGTCGTTGCTGGTTTGACCGTGTTGTTGCCGGCAACACGGGGATCAGCACTCGCGGCATCGCCAGCCAATTCTGCCTGCGTTGGGAAGAGAGCGAAGGTCGGGTTATCGCGCGTCAGCTTCAAACCTTCAAAGCCGCCGAACACAAACAGCTTATCTTTGATGACCGGAAAACCAACTGTGCCGCCATACTGGTGACGCGTAAAGTTCGGCTTCACCGGATTGGCTGCAACGGTCGTGAAGTAGTTACGAGCATCAAAAATCGCATTACGAGCGAACTCATAGCCCGAGCCGTGAATCGTATTCGTACCCGACTTCGTGACCATGGAGACAACAGCCTGTCCCTGGCCATACTCGGTCGAGAAGGTCGAACGCAGCAGGTTGAACTCCTGAATTGTGTCAGCGTTCGGCTGCAGCGACATGTTGTTGAAACGCACCGAACGAACATAGGTACCATCCAGTACGTAGTTCGTCGACGAAGCGCGTCCACCGTCCACTGAGATGTACAACTGGCGGCTGGTCGTCTGCGTACCCGTCTGGGCCGGTGTACCAGTCTGGCCGCTCTGCGGCGGCGAAACGCCCGGAGCCAGAGTGGCAAGCTGTAGCACGTTACGTCCGTTCAGCGGCAGGTCGGTGATCTGCTTCTGGTCGATGACCTGGCCGACGGTGGCTTCCTGCGTCTGCAACTGCGGAGGCAGTGTGCTGACTTCGACCGTGTCCGTCACTTCACCGACGCTCAGCGTGACTGAGCCATTGGCCGTCTTGCCGATTTCAATGTCGAGCGAGGGAATCTGGGCGGCCTTAAAGCCCTGCTTCTCAACGCGAATCTTGTAGTTGGAGGGCGGAACGTTGGGGATGGACCAGTCGCCATCGTTGTTGCTGGTCGCGATACGCTCGGCACCCGTACCGTTATTGATCAGGTGGATCGTCGCACCCGGAATGGCTGCGCCGGTCGCATCCATTACCTTACCGACGGCATCGGAGCTGGAGCTGGCCTGACCGAAAGCGGCCGGCGAAGCAATGTTGAGAACGAAGAGAGGAGCTGCGGCGAGCATTACACCGAGCAGCGATCGCCCGGCGGCGCTGGTAATACCCCTGGAAGATAAGAACGGCATCCGCAGGACAGCGTTTGTTCCGCTGTCAGCAGAAGCTGTTAGCTTGCTGTGTTTGATCATGGTTAGCCTCCAAAATCATTTCTTACATCGGGCCAGAAGACCCTGGTAGTGCAAATTGAGACGCCTCAAAAAGAGCGCCTGCTTCCTTGTTGTCGTCGCCCCGAATCGAGAATTCTTCTTCCGGCTTTACTTACAAAGCCGATTCCTTCGCTGCAGAAAAATTGCGGTCCGTTTTGACTGCGGGCTTATATCACAACCAAAAAATCGTTGTGAAGCGTTTTTCTTTTTACTTTTCCTGGTGTTTTTGGCGCTGCCAGCCACTCACCACGAGAGCGGACTTCGCCTGGAACACCTACGAAGCCGGTTCACTTGATATCGCTGCATGGCACCCCCATCTTCCGAAATGCGGCTGTCTGCCGCGTAAAACCATTCCAGCGGAGCGAACCGCTCATTGAGACGAATCAATTCACAACCGCTTACCTCCTCTTTTCGGAGGCGAACGGCATCCTACGCATGCCGCAAATCGGGTGTCAATACCGCATTTACATGGAGTGTGAAAAAGGAGGTGCGCCGAACGTTGTCGGCGCACCTTGGGGTTTACCATACAGTTTCCTCAGGAGCCTCCGGAACACGCGATAAACGGTGTTCTGGAGGTCCCCGGAAACGCTCTGCGAGCCAATGTTGGCTCTGAAATGCGGATAACGCAGCCTGCACGCCCTTCGGCCACAAGGCCTGGTTCTGCACCTTTTAAGCCGAAACAATCACAATGCAGCCGATACCACGAAACGGACGGCATCCTACGCGCGAAAAAACGCACGTGTCAATTGGCATTTATCGAGAGGATGAAAGCTCGAACCGGGTGGGAGCCGAGGGCTTCAACCAGCATTGCTGGATGGCATAAAAGCGAGGGCCTCCGAGCAGGCACTATAAGCGAGCTAAAAGCCCGCAGAACACCCCATCCAGCAAGGCCTCTGCTCCCACCGGTTCGAGCTTTGCTCGAATAGTTCACACTAGTAAACCAGTCCGCGGGGGCCGAATATCCCACCCATCGCGATGCGATGGATGGGGCACCCAGTGTATGGGTGCCCGAATTTATCGAGACGTACTATTGTCGTTCGCGACGGAACCGGTTCGCTAGACGATCGCGCGCACAACCACGCAATCGCTGCCTGCCTTAAGTACGGCCTGCTTCGCGGCAGCGGGTATGACGACCGCCGCAGCCGGTGTCAGTTCAAGCGTATCGCCGCCTTCAGACGTCAGTGTGGCTTCTCCTGACAGCAGGACCAGGCACTGCGGCTTCCCGGGCGCCGCTAGATCCAGCGTTGCTCCGGCAGCAAGTTCAACGCGATCGACACTGAAGTAGCGCTCTTCGACCAATCGAGTGAAGCCGTCTTTTCGAACGGGAGCACGCTTCCCCGCCGCCGTCGTTGCCTTCATCACCGCYAGTCCCTCTTCGAGATGAAGCTCACGCGGACGGCCGTAGTCATACAAGCGATAGGTAATGTCTGAGGTCTGCTGGACCTCCAGCAAGGTGACTCCCGGCCAGATGGCGTGAACGGTGTTGGCATCCACGTACACCAGGTCACCGGCGCTCACCGGCTCAAAGTGCAACAGGTCTTCCAGCCTTTCCTGTTCGATGGCCTCACGCACTTGCTCAACAGAGACCTTCGGATCCTTGAAGCCCAGAGCGACGGCCGCTCCCGGCTCTGCGGCAAGAACGTACCAACATTCGGTCTTTCCC
>NZ_JBFRCY010000174.1:0-6921 GCF_052113305.1 Terriglobus sp. YAF25 | reverse complement strand
ATCAGAACGTCCCTACGCCACAGCGTCTATGGATTGCAAATGCTCGCGTCGGCATGATGCTCTCGCCAAAGAACAACTTCACGCTCAGCTATACCGCCAACGTGAACTCGCTTCAGAACCTCGCAGTGGGCGGCACGGTACTTCCGGAGGCCGGCTACGACAGCCAGCAGGCCGAGCATATTATCCGCGTCACCAATGTCTCCATTATCTCTCCACGCATCGTGCACGAGGCACGCGCGAGCTTCATGTGGCGCAATCGCGATGACACCCCACACTCCACCGCGGCGGCCCTGCAGGTCTCGGGAGCCTTCACCGCAGGCGGATACACCGGCGGATACTTCGCCAGCCATGAGAAGGTCACCGAAGTCGATGACGACGTCCTGCTCAGCAGTAAGAAGCACGCGCTCAAGCTCGGCTTGCAGATGATCGACAACCTCGAGCACCTCAACCAGCCCGACACCTTCAACGGAAGCTATACCTTCAGCGGCGCCACGGTCGCAGGAACCACGATCGGTGGACTTGAACAGTACCGCCGCGCCATGCTCGGTCTTACCGGCGGCACAGCGACGACCTACACCGTCAATCAGGGCTCGCCGACCGTTGACTTCAATCAGCTTCGCCTTGTGCTCTTCGCGCAGGACCAGTGGAAACTCACGCCCCATGTTCAGATCGCGCTCGGCATGCGCTATGCACTGCAGACCTCGCCTTCCACCTTCTCCAACCTTGGACCTCGCGCCGGGATCTCCTGGTCACCGGACAAGAAACAGAGGCTCATCCTGCGCGCGCGCGCCGGTCTCTTCTTCTCGCCCATCGATACCAACACTGCAGGGGTCACGCTCCGTCTGAACGGCGTCACCCAACAGCAGAGCATTATTTACTCCGCCAACTACGGCACGCCCTTCACTGGAGTTACGCCTATCCACACGCTCCGTAACTTTGCGGGCAGTGTGATGCAGACACCATCACTGCAAACCCACCTGGGTGCAGAGTACGAGCTCCCCGCTCACTGGCACATCCAGAGCAATCTCTACATCGTGCGTGCCTGGGACACCATGCGCTCGCGTAATGTCAATGCTCCTCTCAACAACCAGCCCACCGGGCCTCGTCCTACGCTGGCCAACACCAACGTCCTTGAGTACCAGCAGACCGGTCATCTGCACGGCAACGTCATGTTCGTCGGTGTGGATCAGCACAGTCTACGCCGCTTCCAGATCTTCCTCGGCTATGTCCGCATGGATCTTCGCGGCGACGCAGACGGCCCGAATACCTTCCAGCAATCAAACCTCAGCAAAGCCGGCGAGCTGGCGCGTCCCATATGGACAAATACCCATCGCATCATCAGCATCAGCCAGGTCAATCTGCCAAAGAAGTTTACGGTCAGCAATGTCTTCAACGCGACCTCGGGTACCCCACTCAACCTCACCACCGGACTCGACAACAACGGCGACGGCGTCTTCAATGAACGTCCGCAGTACGCTGCCTCGACAGCGAATGCCTACCAGACTCCTTTCGGTCTGTTGACCGCTGTGAATGGAACCGGCGCCTTTCCACGTAACGCCGCTACCCTTCCCTGGACGGTACAGCTCGATAGCAACCTCAGCCGCAGCTTTGCGCTTTCGAAGAAAGACTCTGCCCGGACCATTACCTTCAACGCCCGCGCGGCTAACCTGCTGAACCACACGAACGTAACCGCGGTTGGCAGCGTTCTTGGCTCGCCACTCTTCCTCAAGCCTTACGCCTCAGACGCCGGCCGCCGCATTGAGCTCGGCTTCCGCTACAACTTCTAATCGATCATTGCAAGGAGACCTCGCATGAACCGCATCGCATCTCTGATCACCTCCGCCATCGTCGCCGCCACTTCCGCCGCTGGTTACGCACAGCAGGCCGCTATCGCTCCGCCTATCTCCGGCCTGATGATCAGCTATCGCTATTGGCCTGAACAGTTCGTGCAGTGGACCGGCCCGGAGGTTCCCTACACCATGGTTGAGCTCGACTACGACGAGAACAACGGCAAACCGCTCTACGACTTCATCGTGACTAGCCGCACGACCGGCAAGCGCATCCACTTCGCCAATCAGCCGCAGCTTGTGGCGATCGCCAAAGCACAGGACGGTGAAGCGTATCTCACACAGCTCGAGTTCACGAAGCCCGACAGCGAGGTGAACGGCGCGACCTTCGATCTCCGCCTTCGCCTCAATGACGGCACGCCTGTCGAGTGGCGCTTTATTCAGGGCTCGGATGTCTTGCAGCAGGGTGGCGGCCTGACCGCTGTCGCCGAAGCTAAGGTGCCGGTCTTTCCTTATCGGGAAGAGTCTGCCGTCGCCGGTGAAGGTTCGGCCATCGTCGTGGGTGACAAGACCTCGATCGCCGAGATGTGGAAGGAAATCTCCAGACCTCCTTACTTCGTCGCCTGGCATGGAGCTTTGACGCACTCAGCCACTACCGCCGTGCTCGCAGCGGGCAGTGAGAACTTCAAGGTCGCCTCAGCTCCCAGCGAACTGAAACAGGGCGCCACCTGGCAGCTCACACAGGAAAGCGGTCGCACTATCACCCTCAAGATCGAGAAGGTTGCTGCTCCGCACTACACCATCTCGGTCGAAAACAATCCGATGGTCAAGCAGACCATGGAAGTCACCTATGACGGAACCAACTGGGCCATTGAGAAGATCCGTTACGCTCCGGTCCGCGCCGAAGATCACGGTCTGACTCTCCAGTTCACACCTGCGTTCGGCCAGACGGAGACCTCAACCGTAGACCTCATCATCGGGAAGAAGACAAAGATCGCGACGGCTACCCTTAGCGGCACTCCGGTGAAGTATCAGCTCGCCATGAAGTCGCCTGAGTGGGCCAAAGGCAAAACCCTGACCGGCGCCAACAGCATCACGCCGGAAAGTGTCACGCTCGCAGTTCATCCTTAAGACTGTTGCGCCCCCACGGCCAGGCTTCTGGTCGTGGGGCCGTGATCCTCGAATCCATTTCAGAGATAGCCAAGCCGCTTCATCACAGCTCCGTGCGCCGTCTCGATCTGCACAAGCTGCTCCGGCGTAAGCCGCAGCTTCCCTTCTCCAGCCTTGCCCGAGCGGAAGAATTTATCGTTTGCATGCGGATTCTCCCGGAAGCCCTGCTGCTGCTCCTGACGGGCCAACTGGTCGAAATGCGTCGCCGCAACGGCGGCCTCGACGTGCTCGGCGGGCATCCTAAGAAACTCCACAATCTTATGAAAGCTAGCCACGGGATCGTGCAGCAGGTCTTCATAGCGAACGAGCAGGAGTGGGAAATCCCCATCCAGCCAGCTTGTCACGTGGGTGCTCCATCCACCCAGCAGCTGCGGTAACTGCCGTGACGGACCGCCCGGACTGTAGGCCAGAACATACTTCTCCGCAGCGAGGATATCGACGGCCACCTCGATCGTTGTTCCGAAGAACGCGGCGGCGGAAACGGCAACGTCTCGTGGGTCGCGGACGATATAGACGACACCGCGTGTCCTGTCTTTGGGAAACACGGGCTCTCCCGCATCGTTCCGCCAGAGCTGATCGTGCACTTTATGGATCAGCACGTCGCGCTCACTCTCCAAGGCAAGCCGGCGATAGAGCTCAGGCCGGACCAGGGCGATCTCACTGTACGTCAGCTCCGTGGCCTCGACGCCGAACTGCTCCTGCAGATTCGTATAGGAGACGATCGGTACTTTCAACTCCAGATCGTTGATGTCCGGGACGACTCCGCCCAGCGTCAGGCTATTGAGCATCATCCGCACCCAGGTATTCCCGGACTTCGGATAGGAGGCCAGCCAGATATATTCCGTCTCTTTCACCAGTACGTCTCCACATGTTGCAGTAACAGCGAAGCGATCTCTCRCAACTGTTGCATCTGGCGGGGATACTCCATGCGGATTGCCGGAACTTTACCCGCCAGCGTACCTAGCGCGGTGAGCATCGGTTTCTGCCGCTGCAGCAAGCCGGCGAACCGGTGCTGATAGACCAGCGAGTGCGGCGGCATAACGCTATGCATTCCCCGCAGGCGCGCAAAATGAACCGAGCGGTGATGTGCATCTTCCGCTCGCACCAGTAGGCCGGCGCGCACGGGCGATGCAACCTGAGTCACAAGCGTGAACTTGCGCAAACCAGGCCTCAACGGGCAACTGGCCTCTTTCGGAAATCCAAGATGATCTCCGACATCCGGCCAGAGGCGAATCCGTGGAGGCCCAGCGGCGATCATCGCCCCTTCCCGGCTCACATCGACAAGGCACAGGTCGTCGCTTAGAAACTCCGCACCCTGCTCCATCAGTGCTGCCGCCAGCGCGGACTTGCCCACGGTGGCCCAACCGGATAACAGAATCGCTCTGCCTCGCACCACGACAGCGCTTGCGTGCAACGCCAGACGGCTTTGCTGATGAAAGAGCAGGCCGGCAACACTCCCCGTCAGAAAGCTCTGAAAGGCCTCGCTCTGCGGACTCCCGTACGGAGATACAAGGATCTCCCGGCCATTCCGCAGTAGAAAACGACCCGCGTGCCTCACATCGAGCAGGACCTCGCCCTCGCGCCCAATCTGAATAAACGGCCCTCGCTCAACGGGGTCTGGAAGAGATTCCGGAACTTCCGCCTCCAGAAGAGCCACCTCGCCCGAAGCGATCTCGGGCTCTTGCCAGGGCTGTAACCAGCTAAGATCCCATGGACTCGACAGCCGGTAGCCGTAGAAGTTGAACTGCCGCATCTGCTGCATGGCTATCGCAGAGACTCCGCAATCGCCTGCAGCACACGTTGCGAGCTCTCTTCGATACTCTCGCTGGCGGTCCTGCAGTGGATCTCAGGCTCGATGGGAGTTTCGTACGGTGCATCGATGCCGGTGAACTGCGTAATCTCTCCGCGTCGTACCCGGCGATACAGCCCTTTCGGATCTCGCTCCTCGCAGGTTTGCAGTGGAGCATCCACAAAGACCTCCAGATACGCACGGCATATCTGCCGCACCTCCTGGCGCATGCTGCGGTAAGGAGCGATAACGGCGACCAGCACCACCGCCCCCTCCTCCGCCCTGGCCTTTGCCAGAGCCCCAATCCGTCGGACATTCTCGTCCCGGTCAGCCTTTGAGAACCCGAGGGTGGGATGCATCTGCTTGCGCAGCTCATCTCCGTCGAGAAACACCGCCGGTACGCCGAAAGACGTCAGCGCCTGCTGTACAGCTTGCGCGATCGTCGTTTTGCCGGCGCCGCTCAATCCGGTTAACCAGACGACAAGGCCGCCGTTTTCTCGCAGGGTATGTGGGGAAACAGAGATCAATCGATGGCTTTCAAAGGGAGATCGTAGATGCAGTGTAAGCGATTTCAATGTACCTGAAGATCGAGCCTTCTGTCCTGCGGCCAAACCTCCTTTGCTTACAGTGGTGTACGTCCTCCGGTAGCTCCGTAAACCTCGCCGGACACATAGCTGGCGTCATCTGACACCAGAAAAACGAAGAGACGAGCTAGTTCCACCGGCTGCGCCGGGCGTTCGAATAAAGTATTGCTGCCGAAGTTCTTCACCTTCTCCTGACTCATCGTCGATGGAATCAATGGAGTCCATACCGGGCCAGGAGCCACCGCGTTCACTCGCACACCATTTTTTGCCGCCAACTTGGCCAGCCCTTTTGTGATATTCGCGATCGCAGCTTTGGTTGCGGCATAAGCAAGCAGCCCCTCGCTCGGTTCAAATGCCTGAATCGAAGTCGTGTTCACGATGGATGATCCTGGCCTTAGCTTAGGTAAAGCTGCACGCGTCAAATAGAACAGGCCAAAGACGTTCGTCCGGAAGGTATGCTCAAACTCTTCCGGCGTTATGTCCTCAATCGACTCGTGTGTCATCTGATACGCCGCATTGTTGATGACGATATCTAAACGCCCCAGCCTCTCGAACGCGGTCTCAACCAGCGATGTGGCGTATTGTGGCGACCCGATGTCGCCTGGCATCTGAATGGCGGTCCTGCCGGCAGCACGAATCAGCGCCGCAGTCTCTTTTGCATCCGCCTCTTCTTCCGGCAGATAGGACATCACGATCGATGCCCCCTCGCGCGCAAACGCAATTGCGATCGCGCGTCCAATACCGCTGTCTGCACCGGTAATAATGGCCACCTTCCCCAGCAGTTTTCCTGAGCCGGCGTAGGAGGTCTCGCCATGATCCGCAGGTGGATCGAGCTCCCGCACCGATCCTGGCGGGCTCTGCTGTTGCTCCGGAAAGGGCGGTTTCGGACCAAGATTGCGTGGATCGCTTTCCTTTTCCTTCGTCATTCTCTGCCTCCATCGACACAGCCTTTGATCTCACATGGACGCAGAAACCATTCGTGGAGTTGGCACGGCAGAAACGCCGTTTTGATCAAAAAGAAGGACCGCGAGGCAACTCTCCCTATATCGATGCCGTCTGCTGTCCCGACTGCGTTGTCGGGATGATCAGCCATCCTTAAACCAAAACGCTCTCTCACCGAACGGATAGACCGAATGAGGTCGAGATTGCGCAAACTTTCTGCTTTTTGCTGGGCGGCGCCGTTTGCTCAGACGTTTTGGTTGCGACAAAGGCTTACCGCTCTTTGCCCGTCACGAACCAGGGTGGATCAAGGTCAAGCTCGAACCCTCGCTCAAACAGAATGCGGCATAGCCACCTTCAATGAACCCAAGGAGAACATCCATGAAATTCTTTTCAGCAAATCTCGCCAATCTTCGTGAGCTCTATATCAATCAACTTCAAATGCTGCTATCGACGGAACGGCAGCTCGTAGTGGCGATTCCGAAAATGATCGAGAAAGCCAGCGATCTTCAGCTTAAGCAGGCCCTTCAATCTCACCTGCAGGAAACCGAAGTCCAGRCCACTCGGCTGGAAGAGATCCTGCGACAGACAACCGGCGAAGTGGAGACGGTCAAGAGCAAAGCTCTCGCTGCATTGGTGGAGGAAGCAGAGG
>NZ_JBFRCY010000173.1:0-6938 GCF_052113305.1 Terriglobus sp. YAF25 | reverse complement strand
GAAGCAGATTTCGTAGCTCCCTTTCGGGAGCTACGAAATGACAAAACAAATAGCCGACAAGCCCATGTTCTGATCAAGGGCATGGGCTTGTCGGTTCTGCTTAGTCTTCGAACATCCAGTCGAGGTTTGGTGGCTCTCCATCAACAGAAGCAGCGGACAAGYTGATGCGGGCTTTGACTTTTGTCTCCTGCGGGATGAAACCGAGAATCACATAGTTCCCGCGTCCAAGGTCGAGCTCGTTCCGTCCAGCCGAGAGCGGCGCGGCCCATACGGTGAGGGCTGGTGCTCCCTTCAATGCAATCGCATTGGTCAGGACGATATTCCAGTTCTCGGCGTCGGCATTCTGTGGGCCTGCTTTATTAACGCCCTTGCGAACGAAGCCGACGAGAACCTGAGCAGGCTTCTCGAGAGTGAAGCGTACAGGTGTGTTGCTCTTGCCGCTGACGCGGATGCCGCGCATACCATCCAGTTCACCGGCTATGGATGCGATCTGTTGTGGTCCGTCGGGGAAGATCGGTTCGCCGGCTTTGACGGTGAATGCTTCTCCGGAGCCGGGCTCGAGCTGGAAGGCGACCTGAGGCAGTCTCTCTATCGGTTTCTGCGCCTCTGCCAGTGCGGCCGGATCATTCATGCTGTTCAGGCGCGAGCGGAAGGTGACCAGCTCCTTTTCATAGACAGGGAGAATATCGCGCCAGTGATTGGTCTTTGGACCTCCGCGCACTGGAATCTGCCGCTGTGAGGTCTGCATGCCGGCTGCGTTGCGGTAGGTCTTGTCGGTGATAGTCGTCAACTGGCGGAAGAACTCAACCGACGAGGCGAGCAGGGAATCTGCTTTCTGAAGATGTTGCTGATCTTTGTCGTACCCAAACAACATGACCTCAGCAGCAGCGTGGGTCTTTGCCTGATAGAACTGCATCAGAAGCCAGATGCTCTGCATATCGCCGACGATACGGTTGTATTCGTCCTTGTTCTTCGTAACGAGCGGCGCCGCTGCTTTGGCGGCTTCGTATGCCTGTTCCGCATCCTTCGTGACGGTATCGGCTACGCCAATAGGCGTTTCTCCCTGGTGTGGCTGGTGATGAAACTCATGGTCCACGTAGTCGTACAGACGCTCTCCGCCTGGAGCGTTGGCGGTCCAGAGCGTCTCAGCAGGGCCAAAGCGTTTGGCATCGATCAGCTCCGGCATTGTCATCCCAAGAGCGAATGCCTGACGATTGCCTTCGGTGATGCCGATGCGCGGCAGCAGGCGTGGTTGTGCTGGACCTGCGAGCGTGTAGGCATCGAGCAGCTTTTCTCCAGCCTGTGGTGTACCGAATCGCTGGGCGAACTCCTGTATCCAATACGTGCGTTCTTTCTGTGGATCGCGATTGGGATTCCAGGCATAGCGAGCCCAGGCTTCAAACCAGATCCAGTCCCGTTCCGGCTGATAGAGCAATGGCTCGGTCTTATCGGCGGCATTGGGCCAGTCCCAATAACGCAGCGGGTAGAGGTGYACACCTCCAATGCCGATGCGCTGATAGTTCAACACGGTCTCGCGGATGAAGTCAGGATCTCCCCAGCGGAAGGGCTCAAGGTTCGAAAGCAGGTGGACGTTGGAGACGGCGACGTTGCTGTTCTCGACCAGCAGCTTGAAGCGGTCAAGCACCTTGCCGCGATCGTTTGTCCAGGTGAGGGACTCGCCGTTCCACTTGGAGAGGGTATCGATATTGCCGTAGAGCGGTTGGCTTGCCTTCAATACATCTTCGATGTCGGTGGCATGGTCGCGTAGCACGATCGGTGGTTCCACCGTCGTTCCAAGAGCCTTCATGCCGTCCTTCACGCCTGGAATGATGGCTTGGGTCATGAGCTCGACGCCCTTGTGTGGGGAGAGGGCTTCGCCCAGCGTCATCATCAGGCCAACGTTCGGATAGTTGCGGATGAACTCGGAGATGACATAGCGGGTGTACTCGATGGCCTCCGGTGTKGGGTTCACCAGATGGTAGGGAAGATGGTGGGCTCGGGCATACGCATGGGATAGATGGAGATTGTAGAAGCCCTGCAGCAGCCAGATGCCACGCTTGTCGGCTTCTGCCGTGATCCACCGCATCATCTCGATGTTCTGGTTCAATTGCGCATCGCTCATCTCCTGCGCTTCGGGATACTTCGGCAGCTTCAGCAGCGAAGTAAAGGGATGGCCACTCCAGAGATAGAGTGTGTTCGACCGCTGGCGGACCATCATGTCGAGGTAACGAGCCCATTCCGCTTTGTCGTAGAAGAAGGGAAAGTCTTTGGGCGTGTAAGGGTAGTCATACTGCGCGTCTTCGTAGGTAATCTCGGGCTTCTGCATCCCGATGCAGGTTCCGCGCAGCTTCAGGGCGGGATGATCGATGAACTCAATCTCTTTCGGGAGCGCATGTGTCTGATCGATTCGGTCGGCCAGCTCCAGTGCTCCGTACAGAACGCCGGAGGCATCGCTGCCGGCGACGACGATCTGATTGCCGATGCGCTTGATGACGAAGGCTTCGCTGGCGCCCGGCCATAGCTGCGGCAGTTGCTTGTACTTTTCGATCGAGGGAATAGAGCGTAGACCAAGGACGATTTGTTCGCCACTCTCAATGTGGTTCGCTGTGAGGGCCGCTTGCAGGCGGTCGGCGCCAAAGCGCTCACGAGGTGTCGCGTTTTCCAGGACGACGACCTTTACTGGAGCCGCCATCACGATGGCGGGCGCAGCCAATACAAGAGAGAAAGCCACAATGGACCGAATGCGAACGCGGGCCTGGGTCAACAGATACATGTCAGAACTCCTAAACCTTCTGGAAGAGCACAGCCATGTAAGGCTTGCCCGTAAGCTCGATGTGATTGGTGCCGCCTTGAATCTGGTCGCCGGCATTTTCATCGACGAATCTGCTGCCCGTGGACTTCCCGGTAAAGACGCCAGGAAGCTCGCGTTCGCTCATATTCCAGGGATCGATCAGTGTGGCTTTGAAGCGCATACCCGCAGGAAGAGGAAAATCGTATTCACCGACACAGTGAAAGTCGAAGTAGTAGAGATAAAGCTCTTTGTCTTTGCCGGCGGACGGATAGTAGGCGTCTTCAAACTCATTGACTCCTGTTGGCGTCACTCGCTCCAGCAGCTTGCGCAGGAAGGCGATGCGTGGCGCGCTGGCGCCGCGAAGCTTTCCGCCGTCGCTCCAGACGGGCTCGCCCGCCGGTGTCTTGTAGGTCTCTCCGTGGGAGGCATAGACACCATGGACGGTAGCGAGCCAGAAACGCCGCGTCATCTCTTCGGCAGAGAGATTGCCCCAGCGGCGGGCGATGTTCCCTTCATATTGGATCTCGTCATAGACGAGGGGTTTGTTCCAGGCAGCGCGTCGCTCGGCCGACTTCTGGAAGTCATACTCCTGCAGGCTCGCGTGCGTGCACCACGGTTTGGAATGGTCGTAGATGACCTTGCTGTGATGGATGGAACGCAGATGGCTGTAGGGATCGCTGGCGACCGTGATGCGAAAGAAGCGATCCCAGTCGGCCATGCTCTTGGTCTTTACCAGGTCATACTCGTTGGCAATCGCCCACCAGACACTCCTGTAGGCGGCAAAGCGGGCGATGGCATAACGCAGGTAACGGTCGTCCTGCTCTGGAGTCATCGCTTTGAAGCCCCACGAGTCATACGGATGAAAGAGGATCAGATCAGCTTCGACACCGAGCTTTTGAAGTTCGAGAAGGCGCCGCTCGATCAATTGAAAATAGCGCGGGTTGAGGCGATCACAATCAAAGGTCGCGTTCGATTGACTGTTATCTTTCAAATCTTCGTGATGAGTGCTGATGGAACCCGCAGCATGTTCGAACGGAAACTCCGGCAGGCCGCGCTTGCCTTGTCCCTTTGGCAGGATGCAGACGCGCACCTTGTTGAAGGGAGAGTCCATCAACGCAGCAATCGTCTGCGCATCGTACGGTTCGCACGTGAACAGGTAGGAGTAGGTGGTGGTGCCGAAGGGAAAGTATGGCGTTCCATCCGCATACTGGAAGTGGAATTGATGAGCGACGTGGACTGGTCCGTGGTTTGCTGACGAGGCCGAGGTGCAGCGAAAGCTGCCCGACTTGCCATGCAGCGCGGCGGTTGAGGACGTTGTGATGTAGCTCCAGTCTCCGGTGGCATCAGGCATGAAGCGGACGCGATAGGTTCCATTGCCGTCGTAGAAACCAGTGACGCTGACGGTGCGATGCTGGTTGCGGAACTCCGCCGACAGCGTGACCTCGATAAATGGATTTCCCTCGGATGGGCCCTGAAGCGCGACCTCAAAGATTCCCCACTGTTCTATAGTTCCAGCGCCAGCTTGTTCCGCAGTGGCGCCGCTATGCGATGCCGCATTGCGGAATGAATGCTCTCCGTGTGCGGCCAATGGAACGGCGGTTGCAAAAGCGCCTGCGCCGAGCTTCATCATTTCGCGGCGATTCATGGATGTGCGTCTCTCCAGCTCGCGAAGCAACTGTGGTTGATCGCGATTCGTTCGTCGTTGGTGAAAACGATGGTTAACACCAACCGAATCCTGCGTTGAAGTGTGCCGAGGAAAAGAGAAGGTGCTGTCGTTTATGCCACCCAAGTATGCAATGAGGAGGGTCGAACGTGCATTGCATTTTTTGTCGATACATTTTGACAAAATACGATAATTTCAAGGGAAAAGCGCAGAAAATCATCGCGTTTCCTCTCATTCTTTATTGACAATTCTTTCTTCACCTCGCTAGTGTGGCAGCCGTTCCGGATTCATGAATGAAATCCGGTTTTCGTCAGGAGCACGTCTATGAAACGCTTTGCCGCTTTGCTTTTGCTTCTTGTCGCCAGTGCTTCCATCATGTCCGCCCAGGAGTTTCGCGCAACTCTGACAGGGCGAGTCTCTGATCCAACGGGCGCGACCATTCCGCGCGCCTCCGTGCTTGTCACCAACATGGAGACAGGCGTCAATTCCATGACCACGAGCAATGGTGCGGGTGAGTATACCGTGCCCTTCCTTGCTCCGGGCAAGTACCGCGTGACGGTGACAGCGAACGGTTTTCAGCGCTATGTGCACGAGAACCTGACGCTCGAGTCTGGATCGAAGGTGGGCGAAGACGTCACCATGCAGGTAGGAGCCACCACTGAGGAAGTACGGGTGACGACCGATGTTCCACTGATCCAAACGGAGACGGCTTCAGCCGGTCAGACGCTGTCGGCGCAGGAGATCGAGAATCTCCCAGACAACGGCCGTTCCCCCCTGGCGCTCGCCAAGACGATGTACGGTGTCGTCGTTAAACAGAAGAACTCCGTGGTGCAGGCTCGTCCCTTCGACAACTCCGCTTCTTCCGACTTCTCTCTTGGAGGCGGCAATTCGCAGTCGAACGAATATCTGTTGAACGGCGTACCCAACATGCAGGACTCCTCACGTCTGCCCGGTTTCAGTCCGCTGCAGGACTCGGTACAGGAGGTGAAGGTAGATATCTTCAATGCCGATGCCTCGACCGGAGATACCTCGGGCGGTACCGTAAACCTGGTGACCAAGTCAGGAGCGAATCAGTTCCACGGCTCGCTTTCAGAGTTCAACCAGTTTTCTGCAATCAATGCGCCAAACCGCTGGTTTGCCGGAACGACGAAGCAGCAGGCCTATCGCCAGAATCAGTATGGCGGCCACATCGCAGGCCCGATCTGGCTTCCCCACCTGGTAAATGGCAAGGACAAGCTCTTCTTCTTGTATGCATACGAAGGATTCAAGGGATCACAGCCCAGCCCGGTGTTGACGACTGTGCCGACTGCAGCGGAGCGCAATGGTGATTTTTCCGCGCTGCTGGGTCTGGGGACGAACAAGTCGGCGGCTCGCTGTACTGGCTATACGGCCACCTACAACAGCTATCAGATCTTCGATCCCGCGAGCGGTACTGCCGATCCGAACTGCTCCGGTCAGGCTCTGCGCACGCCCTTCACAAATAACGTTGTCCCGGCGTCGCGTCTAAGTCAGATCGCGCAGAAGTATCTGTCGCTTTATCCGCAGCCTAATGTCACGGGCACGGCCGATGGTCAGAACAACTTTTATTCGAGCAACAACACCATCAACAACTACAACTCCAACTCGGGTCGTTTTGATTGGAGCATCGGCGCCAACAATAAGCTGTTTGTTGATGTGCATCGCAGCGAGTATCAGCCCATCAGCAACAACTATTTCGGCAATATTGCCACCGGCTCGAAGAGCTATACGGTCTACCAGGGTGGCCTGGTCGACTTCGTGCATACCTTCAGCTCGTCGGTGGTCATGGATTCCCGAATCAGCCTGACCCGTTCCTATAAGAATTCAGCGATTGCCAGCGGCGGTGTCCAACCCAGCAGCTATGGCTTCCCCGGCTATATGGACTCATCGTCAAGTGCAGGCGCCGCGCTGCCTCGCATTCAGTTCACCGAATCCGGAACGGCGTACACCACTCTGAGCGCGGCGTCGCCCAGCCGGACTGCTTTTGACACCATCCAATTCTTCACAGCAGTCACCTGGGTGCATGGTCGTCACACGTTGAAGATCGGTCCGGATCTTCGTCAGAACCGAAGCTACGCTACGCCTACGGCTCCCGGAACAAACAACTACTTCACCGGTAACCTCGCTTTTGACAGTACCTTCACTAGGGCGGGTACCGCGCTTGCCGGGCCGGTCTTTGGCGGCTCGATGGCCTCCTTCCTGCTGGGTGTTCCTTCGAGTGGTGCTTATACCATCAGTCCCTACCTGACTTTCAACAACCATTACTTCGCCGGCTTCGTCCAGGATGACTGGAAGCTAACCCGGCGGCTGACGTTGAACATGGGTATCCGCCTGGAGAGTGAGACGTCGATTAATGAGAGCCACAATCGAGCCGTCTCTTACTTCGATGCGAACGCCGTAAACTCGGCTGCAAGTGCAGCGGCAACGAAGTACGCCGCTTCTCCGGTTCCTGAGCTTTCGGCTTCC
>NZ_JBFRCY010000172.1:0-17535 GCF_052113305.1 Terriglobus sp. YAF25 | reverse complement strand
AGCCTATCGGGCGGAAAGACTCTTGCGACGAGGCCATTCCTTTCGGCTTCGGCCGCGTCCATCATGCGACCGGTGAGAAACATCTCCATCGCTTTCGATTTGCCAAGGGCGAGCGTTAGCCGTTGCGTGCCGCCCATGCCTGGAATAACACCGAGCTTTATCTCCGGTTGACCGAACTTCGCCGTCTCCGAAGCATAGATGATGTCGCACATCATCGCCAATTCACATCCTCCTCCCAGCGCATAGCCGGAGACTGCGGCGATCATCGGTTTGCGAGTGCGCGTCAGCTCTTCCCATCCAGAAAACCAATCAGCAAGATATACGTCGATGAAGCTCTGCGACTGCATCTCCTTGATATCGGCACCGGCAGCAAAGGCTTTTTCAGAACCAGTGATCACGATGCAGCCGATATTCGGGTCGCGGTCGAAGTGCCGTGTCGCCTCCGCCAGCTCTTGCATTGCCTTCCGATTGAGGGCATTCAGAGCATCGGGGCGATTCAGCGTGACGAGAGCTACACGGCCGCGAGTCTCGATCAGTAATGTTTCGGCTTGATTTAGTTGTTGTTCCGCCATAGTTTCCCTCTACTCAAATTTTCTACGATCGCCGCCGGACACCCCTCGTTGTGAGTACGCATGACCCAGATTTAAGGGTGGGAATTCGTTGTTCTGAAAAAACTGATCGACTTGGTCGCTGCTAACGCGAGCAGGATCAACGGGAGACCAGCGAGGCTGTTGATCCTTATCGATAAGTGCTGCGCGCACTCCTTCCAGGAAGTCCGGATGTTGCAGACAAGCCATGGCAAGGTTGTACTCTTGCTGCAGAGAATAGCCAAGGTCAGCCTTGTGCCGCGCATCCCGCAAAGCGCGAAGGGTGACCTTGAGCGCCATAGGCGAGTTTTTGTGGATCTCCACGAGGGCACGTTTGGCCACATCGTCCGTTTCTTCGCCCAGGCTGTCGAGGATCTCTTCTATTGTCTGCCTTGAGAAGCAGCGGCCAATCCAATGGCGCTGCGATTCCAAAGAACCAGGTGGTGGAGCTGCACTCTTATTGCGGACCAATTCTTGCGCATCCAGTGCAGTCCTGCAGAGCGTTAGTTCCGTTATCACCAAGAGGATCTCGTTTGAAGGTATAAACAAGTCGGCTAGACAAAGTAGAAGCGCGTCCGCCGGCCCTAAACGACTGGCGGTCAGTGCCGCATAGGTTCCCAGTTCATCCGGAGCTATGGCTAACAGATAGGTCCCGCCCACGTCGGGAATAAATCCGATTCTCGTTTCAGGCATTGACAGGATGGAACGCTCCGTGACGATGCGCAGTGAGCCATGGGCTGAAATGCCGATGCCGCCGCCCATCACAACGCCGTCCATCAACGCGATGTATGGCTTTGGATAACCGGCGATCAGACTGTTTAGTTCATACTCTTCGCGAAAGAAAGTTGCCGCTTCCTCCAGACGCCCCAATCGGGCTGCATCATATAAAGCCCGGATATCGCCACCCGCACATAGTCCGCGCTCACCCGCGCCATCCAGCAGGATGAACTTAACTGCAGGATCTTCCATCCATTGCTGTAGGGCGGCTTTGAACTCTCGCACCATCGCGAGCGTCAGTGAATTGAGCGCTGAGGGACGATTCAGAGTCAAACGGCCGCAAGCGCCTTCGACCCGGATTTCGACCTCGCTCACTTGGGGTCCTCGATAAGACTCCGGGACACAATCAGCCGCATAATTTCATTTGTTCCCTCAAGAATCTGATGGACGCGCAGATCACGGACGATCTTTTCAATCCCGTACTCCAACAGATACCCATAACCGCCGTGAAGCTGAAGAGCCTCATTGGCCACGTGAAAGCCCACGTCGGTCACAAATCGCTTCGCCATTGCGCACAGGACCGTGGCATCACGGCTACGCTCGCTGAGAGATGCGGCGGCCCGCCATAGGAATGTTCGCGCAATTTCGAGTTCCGTTGCCATATCGGCAAGCCTGAACTGGAGAGCCTGGAAGTCGGCCAGGCGTTTTCCGAATGCATGGCGATCTGCAACGTAATGGAGCGTCTTTTCCAGCGCCGCAGACGCACCGCCCAACGAACATGCCGCGATATTCAATCGGCCGCCATCCAGCGCCGCCATGGCGATCTTGAAGCCTTGCCCTTCTTCCCCGATCCGGCTCCGCGCGGGAACACGCACATCTTCAAGAATCAACTGACGGGTCGGCTGAGCATGCCAGCCCATCTTCTTCTCAAGCACTCCAAAGGAGAGACCCGGCGTTCCATCCTCAACCAGAAACGCAGATATCCCCCGGCTGCCTGTATCCGCGGTACGGGCCATCACGATATAGATGTTGCCAGGTATACCGGCCCCACTGATGAACTGCTTGACCCCGTTCAGAACGTATGTGTCGCCATCGCGGACGGCTTTCGTAGAGAGAGCTCCGGCGTCGGATCCAGACGAAGGCTCGGTCAGCGCATAGGCTCCCATCGACTCCATGGAGCATAATCTGGGTAAATAGGCCTTTCGTTGGGATTCATCGCCGAAGGTGTCGATGATCCAGGCAACCATGTTGTGAACGGAGATATAAGCGGAGATCACAGGACATCCTGTCGCCAGACCTTCGAAGATCAGCACACCATCRAGCCGATCGAGTCCACTGCCGCCCACATCCTCTCGTACATAGATCCCCCCCATGCCTAGAGGCGCGGTGGAGCGGATGACATCTAATGGGAGATGTCTTGCCTGGTCCCATTCGAGGGCGTGCGGAGCAATCTCTGTGGCCGCGAATTTCTTCGCTACATTGCTGATTTCCTGCTGCTCGGCTGTAAGAGAGAAGAGATGTGCCATCGCCTTCCTGATCAGTGAGAAGTCCTGTTCCGCCGGTCATGATCACCATTGCTCCATCGGCTGAACACAAGGTTGACAGCGGTTTTCGGATTCACTAAGTTGGGTCTCGCCATTCCGCGCGAAGTGGTGTGCAGTTTATAGCGTCCGCTATCAGGATGTCACCAACCAGGAAACGTCGGGGTAAACGAGTGGAGATTGCGGGAAGAACATTTCTTGTCACCGGTTCTGCTTCAGGCCTTGGAGCTGCAACGACGCGTGAGCTGGTAAGTCGCGGAGGCTCTGTGGTGCTCGCAGATGTGAATGCCGCAGGCGACGTTCTGGCGCGGGAGCTGGGAAAGTCCGCCGTCTATGTACCTACGGATGTGACCAGTGAGGCCGATGGACTGAATGCCGTTCAGGAAGCTCAGCGACGGTTTGGCGCATTACACGGGCTGGTAAATTGCGCGGGTATCGCACCGGGTGAGCGTGTGGTCGGAAAGAATGGCCCTCATTCGCTTGCAACCTTCACCAAAGCCATTACGGTCAATCTGATTGGCACGTTCAACATGCTGCGCCTGGCGGCTGCCGCAATGTCTCAGAATGCTCCGACTGCAGATGGAGAGCGAGGCGTGATTGTGAACACCGCTTCGATCGCTGCGTTCGAGGGACAGATCGGACAGACAGCGTATGCGGCATCGAAGGCTGGGGTTGTTGGGCTAACACTACCGGCAGCGCGGGAGCTTGCACGCAGCGGAATCAGGGTTGTGGCCATCGCTCCAGGGCTTTTCCTGACGCCGATGATGAGCGGCTTTCCTCAGGAGGTACAGGACACGCTGGCGCAGTCGGTTCCGTTCCCTTCCCGGCTAGGTCGGCCAGAAGAGTTTGCACGGCTCGTTTGCTCCATTTTTGAGCAGATCATGATCAACGGAGAGACCATCCGGCTGGACGGCGCCTTGCGTATGCAAGCGAAGTAGATAAGCCCCGAGTTTCGCCGCCCTGCCCCTACGTACTGAGCATGAACTCTAGATCGGCCCCTGGAAACGGCGCATCCGGATGCAGAGGAAGAGGAAGATCGCGAAAGCTGCAAGCCCCATCCAGAGCCCCGGCTCCGCCAGGTAGAAGAGGGGCGTCGCATCTTTCAGGCCGATCGAACCATTGTGCTTCGTGGCATAGTGGAAGGCGGCCTGCACACCTCCGGCCAGACGGTACACCAGCCAACGACCGACATACTCGCTTCTGAAGGCGAAGCGTTCCAGCCCGACAGCTGCCACGAAAGGTACCACCGCCCATATGAGTGCCGCCCGGGGACTGATGCTTGAGACCAGCAGCAGCCAGCCGTAAATAGGCGCATACCACAGTGTGCAGGTCATGATGACGTAGAGCACAAAGGCCTGAATCTGAAAGAACGGAAGCTGGCTCCATAAGCTGCTCAGCGGTTGCCGGAATATCAATAGACCGACCGAGAGGACCAACGCCAGCAGGATATGCATGGCGAGAGTAACAGCAAATGCCACTACCGGCAGAACCGCCATGGGAATGATCGCTTTAGAAAGCACCGCAGTGCGGTCCGACACGGGAAGTGACTTCCAAAAAAGGACGCTGCGGTCACGACGCTCGCTCAACAGCGCATCGAGCGAATAGAAGATGCCCGTCAGAGTGGCGGTAATGATGACAAGACCGGCTGTCATGAGGAACATGCCGATGGCAATATCCTGGATATTACTGCTCCCATTAGACCTCAACTCTCCGTTGTAGATGAGCCCGGTGAAATAGTGGATGCGGACAATCCCGATGGCAATGATCACAGCGGCAACTGTGGCGGGAGCAAACAGGACAGAACGGTGCTCCCACAACTCACGACGGATGGACCAGTAGAAGGGGCGCGGTGCGTTTACCGTCTTTGCTGTCTCAACAGAAGGTATGGCAAGAGTTTCGGCGCTGGTCATTGGATCCCTCCCTGGAGCGTCATCATGGCTACAAATACATCGGCAAGGCTCGGGGTGCGGACTTCACCGAGTGTTGCGGCCTTCTCGGGTTCGAGGCCGTCGAAGAGTAGAACGCTGCGGCCGAAGACCTGCCGCTCCGAGACCGGCTTCAGCGCGCGGGCCGCATTCAGGTTCTCTGGCCGAACCATCACCTCGACATAGCGCCTCTCGAACGCCTCCATGCTGGAAGAAAAAGTAATCTTGCCGCGCTGGATGAAGAGCACATCGGTCAGGATGTGCTGCACCTCTTCCACCTGGTGCGTCGTGACCAGGATGGTGCGGCGATGGTCGAAATAGTCGTTCAGCAGCGAGTCGTAAAACTGCCTGCGGTACAGGATGTCGAGGCCGAGCGTCGGCTCATCCAGCACCAGCAGTTTGGCGTCGATGGCCATGACCAGCGCCRGGTGGAGTTGCGCAGTCATGCCCTTAGAGAGGGCTTTCACACGCGCCTTGGGCGGAATGGAGGTCTTTGCCAGAAAGGCTTCAGCCTTGGCGCGGTCAAAGCGCGGATGAATGCCTTCCATATAATCCAGCGCCTGATCGACGCGGATCCAGCGTGGCAGTACGGCCACGTCGGCGATGAAGGCGACCTGCTGCATCAACGTCTCGCGCTGCGTCCAGGGGTTCAGACCCAGCACTTGAAGAGAGCCTTCATAAGGAATCAGCCCAAGAATGGCGTCAAGCGTTGTACTCTTTCCGGCCCCGTTCGGCCCAATCAGACCGAGGATACGGCCTTCTTCAACGTGGAGATCCACCCCGCCGAGAGCGGCGGTCGATCCGTAGGTTTTGCGGAGTCCTTGCGCTTCAATGCAGGCAGTCATTGCGCCTCCTTCAACGTTTTCAAAAGCTCTTCGGGGCGAAGCCCCAGGCGACGGATGGTCGCTACGACCCTGGGCCACTGCGTGGTCAAAAACCGCTGGCGTTCGGCCTGCAACAGCAGATCGCGCGCTCCGGGCAGCATATACATCCCCAGCCCACGACGGCTTTCCACCAGACCACTATCGACAAGCTCCTGATAGCCCTTCAGGACCGTCAGGGGATTAATTCTGTACTCCGCGGCGATGTTCCGCACCGAGGGCAGCGGGTCACCCTCGCGCAACGTGCCATCCAGAAACATGGCAACAATGCGGTCGCGTAGCTGCAGATAAATGGGCTGACCGTCATCCCAAAGCTGGTCCATGAGCACCTTCTTTGCATCGCCGACCGATGCGCTGTTTTAGTTACGTACAACACTACAACGATGTTCCGTTAAATCAAGAGATTTTTAGAAGGACCTTCATGGTGAGAGCAGGCATATTGCGCTCGGCTATCTGAAGCTGCTACTCATCGCCGCTACGGTGGCTATCGCCTGGTTGTCGCGCGGCCACTCATATCAATCCGTCTGGCTTTCCGGCATTCCCGTCTTGTTATTTATCGCGGTCGCGGTTTACCACTCCCGCGTCCTGCGCCGGCAGGCGGACGAACGCCGAGCCGTAGAGTTTTACAGCAAGGGCCTGGCACGGATTGGAGACGACTGGCCGCGAACCACGGAACGCTCACTACCGGAGCAGGCGATTACATCCAGTCTCTACGCCAGGGACCTGGATATCGTTGGGAAAGGAAGCCTGTTCGAGCTGCTCTGCGTGGCACGAACCCGCATGGGCGAGCAATGCCTGCTGGATTGGCTGCTTCACGTGCCGTCACTCGAGACGATCTATCAGAGACAGAACGCAGTAGCCGAGCTTCGAGGTCAACTGAATTTCAGAGAACAGATGGCGGTCACGGGCGAGGCCATTTCTATCGGGGTATGGCCTGAATCGCTCAAGCAATGGGGAGCATCGACCCACGCATTCGCCAGTATCTGGCTTCGCTGGCTTGCCACAGGACTCACACTCCTTGCGATTGGTGCGACGGCTTTCTGGCTCACACATGGCTTCATCGGTCTCTTGTTCGCAGTGCTGGTGATGCAGTGGTGTCTTGTACGGTATCTGAAACGCCCGATAGCGCTGACACTCGACGGCACCGACAAAGCCTTTCAGAATCTGAAACTCGCTTCCGCGCTGCTGCACAAGATAGAGCAGCAGCCTTTCGAAGGGCCCCCTCTTCAGAGCGTCCAAAAACAACTTTTCTCACAGCAGATCGCGGCCTCTGAAGCCATTGCGCAGTTGGGAAAGATCGTCGACTACCTGGAGGCGCTGGCAAATCCATTCGTCAAGCTGTTCAATCTTCCACTGATGTACACGGTGCAGCTTGCTTTTGCGATTCATGCCTGGCGCGAGCGACATGGGCATGCGCTTGCCTCCTGGCTGGACAGCCTCGGGGAGATGGAGGCGCTGCTCTCACTGGCCACTTACAGCTACGAACATCCTGAAGACCCGTTTCCTACCTTTGTCGATGGGCCGGGTCGCTTCCATGCCGAATCTCTCGGCCATCCGCTGATTCCGGCGGCGAAGTGCGTCCGGAACAGCGTGGACATCGGTGAGCCCGCCAGAGTGCTGCTAGTCAGCGGCTCCAACATGTCCGGCAAGAGCACGTTGATGCGTACTGTGGGCATCAACACAGTGCTGGCATTATGCGGTGCCCCGGTTCGGGCAAAGCAGATGCAATTAACGCCGCTCCGGATCGGTGCAAGCCTACTGGTCAATGACTCGCTTCAGCGTGGAGCCTCACGGTTCTATGCCGAGATCGAAAAGCTTCAGGCGATATGCAGTCTTGCGCGGCAGCCCGGGCCACCGGTGCTTTTTCTTTTGGATGAGTTATTGCAAGGAACCAACTCGAAAGATCGCCGCATCGGTGCGGAAGGTGTCATGCGTGAACTGGTACAGGCGGGCGCGATCGGGATTCTGACGACACACGATCTCTCGCTCACCCATATGGATCACGAAGACGGCATCCTGAGAAATATGCATTTTCAGGATGCCATCGTGGACGGGAAGATGCAGTTCGACTTCCTTCTGCAAGAAGGCGTAGTCACCAAGAGCAATGGCGTCGAGCTAATGCGGCTTATTGGTCTGCAGGTCTAAGAAACAATTAGGGCTCACCGCAACTCAAGCAACTTCGCTTCCAACTGTTGCTAATTGAATGGCCTGGTTGATGGCTTCGAGCAGACTGCGCTCGTCGGCCTGTCCGGTTCCGGCAATATCGAAGGCCGTCCCGTGATCGACGGAGGTACGAATCACCGGTAGTCCGAGTGTGATGTTTACCCCTGATTCCAGCCCCAGGACTTTCACTGGCCCATGCCCCTGGTCGTGATACATGGCGACCACCATATCGAAATCACCACGCTGAGCCAGGAAAAACAGGGTGTCTGCAGGGAGCGGACCCTTAACATTCCACCCCTTGCTCCTGCACGCCTCTACCGCCGGGACGATCTTCTCGCCTTCCTCCCCGCATCCGAAGAGTCCGTTTTCGCCGGCATGAGGATTGATGCCGCACACACCGATACGAGGATCCCGGATTCCGGCACGCTCAAGCGCCGCGTGAGCACGGGTGATGGTTCGCTCAACCAAACCGGCATCGATCTTCTCGATGGCATCGATAAGACCGATGTGAGTTGTGACATGCACGACGCGCAACTTCGGCGTCGAGAGCATCATCGAGACTTCCCCCGCACCGGTCAGTGACGCGAGCAGCTCGGTATGTCCGGGAAAGAGATGACCGCCTGCATGAAGTGCTTCCTTATTAAGGGGAGCGGTGCAGATGGCCTGAATGCTGCCGTTCATCGCGAGTCTGGCGGCGACTTTGAGATAACGGTAGGCTGCATCTCCGGCGATCGGAGAGATCTTGCCCCATGGCAGATCGGCAGGGATCAGGGCAAGGTCAATGCAGTCGATGACTCCGGGAGTAAAACTGGCCTCAGAGAGGCGTTCTTCGATCAGGGGATGAACAGTGAGCTCCGCATGAACGATCTCAGCGGCCTGTCTGAGCCGGCGGGCATCCCCAATGACCAGTGGCCGGCAGCGCTCATAGACCTCTTTGTGCATGAGGGCTTTGACGATGATCTCCGGGCCGACACCCGCTGCGTCTCCCATGGTGATGGCAATAATTGGAGTCATGAGCTCTTCCTTGGCTTAATCATGGTTGGGCTCCCCGGCGGGGCAGCCGCATCAGTAAGATCATCGGCTAGAGTCAGAGGTCTCCGCAACTGCCTGACCTTCCTGTGACAAAAGAGGCTCAGGCGTCTCCCGAGGACGGACGACGCGCGTCTTCCACAAGGCCGTGAGCGGAGGAACCAACAGGCTGCTTACGATAACGCAACAGGCGACGAGCACAGTAGCAGATGCCGCTGCGGCCGCGTACCTGGGGTTAGCAACCGCTACCAGCATCGGCACAGCCGCAGCATTGCCTGCTGTGGTTGCTGCGGCAATTCCCGCGGTGCCGTCACCTCCGATGAGGCGATCCACGGCTATAAGGCAGACGGCGCTGACAAGCACTAAAACTACCCCGAGGGTGAGGCCGAGCAATCCGGCGGTCGCGACGCGGTGCAGATCAAGCGTACATCCGATTGCAAATGCGAAGAATGGGATTAGGACCGACACGCCCTGTGAGAGAAACTGGCGCATCTCGTGATCAAGATTTCCAAGAAGCATCCCGACTGCAAGAGGCAGGATCGCTCCTACCATCGTCTGCCAGGGGAAGGCTGCCAGACCGGCCACGCCAAGCGAGACCATGGTGAGGAATGGACCCGACTCAAGCGTCATTACGGTATAGGCTGCCGAGTCGGCCGGCTGGCCGTATTRCTCCATCAGCGCCATGTAGAGGCCACCATTGGTATCGTTGATGGCGGCGACGACGGCAAGCGTGGAGAGCCCTGCAAACCATCCGGTGCGAACGGGGTCAATGCCAATAAGATGCCCAAGGACAAAGCTGGCGAGAAACCCTAGAGCGACCTTGGTGGTCATCAAGGCTCCGCCCTTCTTCAGCAACTGCGGCAGGGCGCCGAGCGAAATACGCGCCCCCATGCAGACGTAGAAGACGGCGAGGATCGGTAGAGCTCCGGTATACAACGCATTGGTGAAAGACCCAAAGAACGGGGCTGCGTGCGGAGCGAAGGTAGCCAGCGTCGCTCCACACAAGAGAGGGACGACCATCATGCCGCCCGGCACTCTTTCGATTGCTCGTTTAATCTGCATTCCTTCCGCCCTGGTTCTTTGATATTCCGGTTACGCTAACGCCTGATTCCTCGCGATGCAAAGCAACGCTCGGATTCGCCTTTAATTCGTCTAAATTCTCTACGCCAATAGGTACGTCTCAGCAAGTGGGATCAGGAATCCAGATTCTTCTCGCCACCCGAGACTCTTATTTATAAGCTAGTCACGCGTATCATGCTCCTGTCATCCCGAAAGAGGCCTGACACGTGGCGAGCACATTACCCAATCCAGAGAGATCTCTGCGGTACAGCGGTTGGGCGGTAGTGCTTGCAGCGTTTTTCGGGGTAATGTTCAGCTTTGCCGCGATTGTCCCATTCACCTTCAGCCTCTTTATCGCTCCTCTTCATGCCGCGTTTGGCTGGAAGCGCGAGGCCATCTCGAGCACCTTTGGGATCGCGGCAATGACCGTCGCGGTCTTCTCGCCCGGCATCGGCATGCTGCTTGACCGCGTCCCGCCTCGCAGAGTAGTGCTTCCCTGTATCGTCGTATTTTCGGGCGCCCTTCTCTCTCTCAGCCGCCTTACACCGCAGTTAGGCCGTTTCTACCTTACCTACTTCATCATTGGCGTTGTCGGAAATGGAACCGCTCAGTTGTCCTACTCGAGGGCTGTTCTAAGCTGGTTCCGCACCATGCGTGGAACCGCATTGGCGCTCATGCTGACCGGCAGCGGAGTGGGATCGATTCTGCTGCCGCTGATCGCACAGTATGTCATCCAAACCCGCGGATGGCGTGCCGGCTATTTCACCCTTGGGCTGTTGGCGCTACTGGGCCTTCCTCTGACGGCAGCGTTTCTGCGGAATATGCCTGGCCGAACGTCGCACCCGGTTGAGCAGAAGCAAACGACGAACCTCTCGAGCGTGTTCAGGTCGGCAACCTTCTGGCTGATCGCAGGATCCATTCTGCTCGGCGCTTTTGGAGCAAATGGTGTGCTCTCGCACCTGGCTGCTCTCCTGAGCGAACGCGGCGTCAGCGGTTCCAATACAGCATTGGCGCTGTCCTGTCTGGGCGCGGCCGGCATCGGCGGACGGTTGTTGACGGGCTGGCTGCTCGATCGCTTCCATGCACCTACACTTTCATTTCTCATGTTTCTGCTTGCTGGAGCAGGCATCACGCTGTTCGCGTATGCAACAAACGCAGCGATGGGCATTACAGGCGCCGTGCTGCTTGGGTTCAGCATGGGCAGTGAAGGAGATATCGGACCCTATCTGATAGCGCGCTATTTCGGGCAGAGCCGCTTCGCCACTCTCTACGGACTCACATGGACTGCGTATGCCATGGGAGGAGCGGTCGGGCCTGTACTTATAGGCCGGCTGTATGACCAGATGGGCGGCTATCGTCCCGCTGCGATCCTTATTCTTTCCGTGACCGCGGTCATTGCCGCATTCATGAACTTCGCACTCCCCCGATACAGCACTAAAGAAGCAGAACTGAACACCATAACCCTGCAGTCCACGGCAGCGGAGTAATAAGGAGAGATATGCCACACATCCCACTTCCCGAGAACCTTCCAGGAATCAGTTCGGGTTTTGCCTTTCGTCCGGAGACAGCGGCCCCGATGCGTGAGTTGGCGCATGTCCTGCTATACACCTCAGGACGCAATACCGACCTGAGCTCCCGTGACCGCGAACTCATCGCCGCCTTTGTGTCTTCGCGCAATGATTGCACTTTCTGCAAGATGAGCCATGGCGCGGCAGCCACTCATCTGAATGGGGGCGACCGCTCTCTTCTAGAAGATGTATGGACCGATTTTCAAGCAGCGGATATCTCACAGAAGCTGAAGGCGCTGCTGGCAATCGCCTCCGCGGTCCAGATCGACGGCAAGAAGGTTACGCCGGATATGGTGAAGACGGCCCGCGACGCCGGAGCGTCAGATCTTGAAATTCACGATACCGTTCTCATAGCGGCGGCATTCTGCATGTACAACCGCTACGTCGATGGACTTGCTACCTTGCAGCCGCGGGAGGAAGGCGCATACCTCCAGATGGGAGCTCGCCTTGCGGAGCAGGGATACATCCCGCCGAAATAGCATCTCGAGACAGGTAGCTCCCCCCAACAAAACCATGGCCGGATGCCTGGTAACATCCGGCCATTCTTGTTTGGGAAAGCGACATGCCTGCCTGGTTACGAATTGAAGGCAGCATCAATCACTGCCCACGTGGTGATAACACTCGCAGCCGTCGTAAAGACCCCATACGTGGAGTAGATATTCCCGGCTTCTTTGTCTGCCTCCTCAATCGTCTGGGGAGGTGTGTTTGGGATCTGTGGATCGGAAGCATTGCGAATAGCGTGCCACTGAATCTTCTTGAACTGATCCTGCTGCATCACCTGCCCCACCATGGCGTCTCCGGACGTCTTCAGCGTAGGAGAGCTCTTTAGCCATTCTTCTCTCCGAGCGACTCAATCGTGCGTTGATGGTGATGTTTCGGGTGCTCTGGCAGGATGAGGAAGTTCTGCATCATGCCGGTGTCTTCATGCGGAAGGATGTGACAGTGGAAGACGGACTTCCCTGTCCATTCCTTGAAACGCATGCGGATCACCGTCGCCGTATCCTGCGCGACCCAGATCGTGTCCTGGACCAGACGATGCTGCGGCTCAATGCCGGCAACCGAGACAATTTCGAAGTCGTTCACGTGGATATGGAAGGGATGGCCTTCCGTGCCACCGCGCGCTGAGTCCGGAACCTCAATGGTCCACTCCTCACAGGTATTGAGATATACGGTTGTAGGCACGGCGAACTCGTCGTAGAGCTGGTTGTTAATCATGAAGTCGATCCCGACCACCGGGTTCTTCTCTCCAGGGAAACGTCCGCTGAAGAGGAACCTGCGCTTACGCACAACCTCATCCGGGCGGATTGGGCCATCACGGGTGATGGGCGGAAGATCAGGTGCATGGTGTGCTCTTCCACCTGGACCGGCATCATCAGATCAGAACAGCCGTTCAACATGCGGAAGCGTGCCACTTCGCCGGGACGCATTTTGAAGACATGCGGCTCCAACTGCTTATGCTTGGGAGATAGTGGCTTCTCAAAGTTGTGCTCTTCCCTGAAGAATGGCACGCCGTTAAGCATGTAGAAGCGCAGATGATAGTCGCCGGTGGTGAAACCACAGCTCTGTGGAGGATCTGTGGGCTTTCCATCGATGGTGACTGACTCGGATTTGTCTTTGGCAAAAGTCTGCCAGATGGCATTCTGCCTGGGCTCGTAGCTCTCGGTGTAGTCAGCGTGCGGCTCATCGGTCTTGAAGAGACCGATGTCCTGCACCACCAGAAAGTGCTCCTTGGCCGCCTTAATCTCAGGCACTTCATCGATCGCGCCAGGAACAACGACGGCGCCTGCCATCCCGGAAACAGCCTGCACCGCGGTGGAACCATGGGCGTGCGGATGATACCAGTTCAACCCCGGCGATTGATCGGGAGGAATGACGAACGGATAGTCCTTGTACTCACCCGGTCCGATAGAGATCATCGGAGCGGTTACGTCGCTGGTGCCCAACGGTTCAAAGATGTGCGGCGCGACGTCCAGTCCGTGCAAATGCAGGTTAGTGTGGTCCAGAAGGTGGGGCACGTTCATGTCCCCGCCCCAGTCTTTCGAGTCATAGCGGGTCAGCTTGTTCTTCACCCGGATTTTCACGGTGGTGCCCGGTTTAGCGATGATCTGCGGTCCTGGGATCATGTCATTGTAGGCGCGAACCTTTACCCTGTGACCATCGATGGTCATGGTCTTCCACTTCACTTCAAGGGTGTAGGCGGGCTCGAAGTGCTCTTCATTTGGCTGCAGAGGCAGCACATCCGCTTCCTCCATAGGCATGTGGTGCTCTGCTGGATGCTGCGCGTTGCCCTTCGGGGCTGCCGCGCTGGCAGCAGCTCCTGCGGCCAGCGCCATAAAGTTACGCCGGGATACATTCTTCATTTCGTCACCGCTTTCTTCCTCATCTTCAGGAGCATTTCCACTTTTTGCTGCGCAGGCTTGATCTGGTTTGGATCAGTGCAGGCCTGCGGAGCATGGTCGGTATTGAAGTAGCCATACTGCGTAAAGGCCACAGCGAGCTGCAGCGACGTGTCCAGAGAGAACGCATCGCTGTACTGTCCGCCGGGGAAACGCTGCGGGAAAGACTGGTTCTGGAAGTACGCCGCATTTTCCAGCGAGTAGGACTGGCACATGCCGTCGAACCCAAAGCTTGGCGGGACATTTACGCCCATAACGCCGGCAACTCCCTTCGGTGCGGCATACGCGCTGGCATGGCATGACGTGCATGACGACTGGGGATTATCAACAGGCCCCGCGAGACGGTCCTTGCAGCCCAGATGCTGGAAGGTGCCGATGTCTGTATTGATCGCGCTCTGCTGCAATGGCAGACTGGCAGACTCCGGAACTGCGGGGAAGGTCCATGGATCAGAGCCCCATTGCAGGCCGACAGGCACAAGGTGATCCCAGAAGGTGTTGCCCTGCGTATCACCGTCATAGGCAAAGGTGCCATAGACCCAGCGCGATGGCGAGCGGGGATCGACCACCGCCACATCCACCTGAACGACATGGTCAGATTGCACTTCGCGATCACACTCATAGCCCTTGGCCTTCGTGTATTTATGGCGATCGACCATCCACTCCGGCGAGCCGTGCAGGAACGGCACACAATCCACCGGCACATTCGACGTAAGCACCTTCACCACTACGGTTCCTTTGGGGAATGGAAGCCCTGCCGGTACCGCGCTGCCAAGGTACTCTCCCATCTGCGGCACACCGGTGGGCGGAACGGTATGACCAAGCGCGTAGCCACCGTACTCGTTGTAATAACCAACCGACCATGACTCAAAGCCCCACGGATACTCGGTCTTGCAGGCCTCCGTCATACCGGCCATGAAGAACTGAACATGAGGTCCGCTGCCCGGAGCCTTCAAAAAATCACCGACCGTTGCCGTGCGCTCGTTCGTCGTGCCGTGCACATACTCGCGGCCCGCGGTGGGGTCGTATGCCATCCACGGCACGTTGTACCAGCGGGTCTTCCCATCAACCTTGGTGCGCCAGCCCACATCGTTCGATAACTGGGGGTCCTGCCCCTGCTTCACATAATCGAGAATGGCCTGGATGTACTCATCCCAGTGCTGGCCATGCCACTGTGGCGACTCCACCTTCTGTGGAGGGAATTTCGTGCCGAAGTTCACATTGATGTTCAGCCACGTACATTCCGGGCATGTATCAGGCACGCTGCGGGGATAGTCGTGGCTGAGCTTGAAGACTGGTGTGCTTGGCTTTTTCGGCGCGGACACAACCGCATCTCGAAACGCGAGTGACGCCGCGGAGTCCGGCTTTACCGGGGCCTGCCCCCAAAGCGGCGTCATGACCGCCATAGCCACAAGGGCCGAAAGAACGGTTTGCATTGATTTCATCATTGCTCCTGTAGTGCGCAAGTTCGCCCGTAAATGGGCACGGAAGTGCGTTCCACCCATGGCAGTTCTGGTCTTTGATCTAATTGCCGTCGGTGGCTAACAGCTCTAAAACGTACTGGTAGAAGCCTTGAATGTTCGAGAAGCTGAAGAAGACGTCCTGAGGTTTTCCCGATCCCGGGCTGACCGGTTTATGAATCCAGCCCTGCTCAAAACCCCACTGCTCAATCGTTAATGGCATTGGTGTCGATGGGGTGTAGAGGTCGGGGCGCGTCAGCCAGCAGGTAGCGGTTACATCCCACAACCGGTAAAACGGCTCTTGGGTGACCAGGCTGTACGCCTCATACGCAAGCTGCGAATACCGGTACTTCTGCCCCTGCTCTTGGAGTGCGTTTCGAAAGCATTCGCTCACTGGAGCCGAATTACTGATGTCCAGCGGAAACATCTGAATATTGCCGAAGGTTTGGAGGACATCGTGAACTGCATAGGGATCCCAGAAGGCATTCCATTCGGCATGTTTGTTCGCCACGATATCGCTTGTCGTATGGGGGTCGATGTTGCCATCAACCTCAATCGCTCCTCCCATCCAGATCATCCGATCGATGCCGGTTGCCAGCAGTGGGTTCTTTCCCAGAACATCCACCAACGGCGTCATGGGGCCAGTCATCAGGAGGGTTATCGGCGTGTGCTGCTGGATAGCTTCGTGCAGCAGCTTCGCCAGCAACGCCTCTCCATCGGGAGGAGGTGTGGACACATGCGGCGTGTAGGGCTTCAGGCTGGGGAGTTCATTGAATGAAACGCAATCTCCGCGATATGACCACGGAAAGGCATTCCAGCCGCGCGCACGGCTCAGCGCCACCGGAATACCGGCGCGGTTCATAAACTGCATCAATCGAGACGATGCCTGCATGGCAGGATCGGCAATGCAGTCCGCATTGATCACGACAATACCGAGCAGGTCGATGCCCGGCATCACGGTCAGCAACATCGACGAAATAAATTCATCGATGGCCGCATCATGAAGAAAAACGACCGGAGTGCGCTTCTCCGAAGTAACAGCGCCTTTCAAAATTCGCATCTTCCCAGTTCCTTTGAAAGTTACTCAGCTCGGAACACAGGACAGGGGATAAGGCCGAAAGTAAGAATTTCTACAACGTGAACATCTGTCTCTTGATGAACATGGAAGACTATTACCCGCGCGAAAAATCTTGTCAAGTGTAAATCGGAGCACCCATCCATCCTTTCTGCGCTTGCAGGGCGGTCCGCGCCTTGAGGGTGGAGTAGGGTTCCAATGCTATGGCTGTGAGGCCTGCGGGACCGAAACCCGGTTCAATTGGATCGACTCGGAACCGCCCGTCTCAATCTCCTGCGCCGCGCCGGTATTGACCTCGACCGTGCGGACGACGTGAGGGACCAGCATGAAGACGATCTCGTCATCCACTGTCTCTGTCTCCTGCGTACTGAACATATATTTGATTGCCGGAATCTCGCCCAGACCAGGCGTTCCACCCACGCTTCGGCTGCTCTGTTTCTGAACCAGACCGGCAAGGATATTGACTTCTCCATCTTTCAGACGCACCATCTGTTCAGCTTTTTGCTGACTGATGATCGGCTCAGAGACACCACTGATCGTCGTACTGCCACTTTGCGACGAGACTTCTACAGCGAGCTTCATGGTCACGTCGCGATCCTGATGAATGGTAGGCGTGATATCGAGATTCACTCCTACATCGATATATTGAAATTGAGTCTGTACCGCGGACGATGAGGTCGATGTCGCCGTCGTATAGCTTCCTGTCGCGATCGGAATTCTCTGTCCGATCTTCAGCATCGCCTTTTGGCCATCGATCGCTCGAATACTTGGCTGCTGCAGTACACGCGTATCTGAATCGGTGAGCAGGAGCTCTACGGCCGCCTGACCGATGGAATAGCTGTACGACGAGGTGCTGCCAATCGAATTGAGCGTTGACGAGGAACTGGAAGTCACCGAAAGCGAGGTTGGAAGTGAGATGCCAATGTTGCGCAGCTTATCCTTTCTGACTTCCATGACGTAGACGTCGATCAACACTTCAGGTTTTGGCCGATCCAGGCTCTGGATCAGGCTTTTTGCAAGCATGATCTCATCGGGTGTCCCACGAATGACGATCGCGTTCTGCGTCATGACAGAAAAGATTTTTGTAGTCGGTGGAAGAAGATTCCGAAGAGCCGTGAGAATTTCGTTCAGGTCTTG